>JBAXOA010000168.1:0-7523 GCA_037133495.1 Mariniphaga sp.
GAACTATTTGTTTAATAATAAAACTATTTTAACGGTTTTGAACACTCTTAATTATCAATTATGAATTATCAATATCAATGTTCAATGCGCCACAATTTATATTCAAATTATCAAATCATCGAATTATTAAGTTGAAGAATCGTTCAAACCCCTCGTGTCGATATAGAGCTGCTCCACTTTTGTCCGTGCCCACGGGGTTTTACGTAAAAACTTAAGACTAGAAAGAATACTCGGATCACTGGTAAAACAATTGACCCTGATTCTTCGGCCTAATTCTTCCCATCCGTAATAGTCAACCAGCCGATGAATGATCTCCTCTAATGTGATGCCGTGTAATGGATTGTTTTTCTGGGGTTTAATCATAGACGTAAAATATCAGAGGTAAATTGTCAAAATTTAAATTTTGGAGGCTTTACAATCGGAACCGGTTGTTTTTTCTGCCTGCCAAATTTAGGATTCCGGGTACCCGGACCTCCAAGATTGATCTTTTTATTCTTTACCTTTTTTTCGTGATAAGCTCCCTGCGATTCTTTGATGGTAGAGGCTTTATGATAGTTTTTATCAAATAAATTTGTTGGATTCTCCTCTTCAGTAAACATACCCGATATTACTAAATTTTCAGGTAACGATCCAACAGGAATTGATATTTTCATTAAAGTCTCGGCTTCGAGCTGGCCCGAATTTTCTTTTGGAGTGACAAAAGAAATCGCAGCACCTTCTTTATCTGCCCTTCCTGTTCGACCCATCCGGTTGATATAATCGCCGGGCGTCTCAGCCATCTCAAAATTAATTACATGGGAAACATCGTTGATATCCAGACCGCGCGCAATGATATCGGTTGTTACAAGCACCCTGTAAATTCCTTCTTCGAAATGTTTTAAAGCGTTAATCCTGAAATTTTGCGATTTATTAGAATGGAGTACTCCCACCTGTCCCGGAAATTTTCCTTCGACTGTTTCAAAAAGGCGGTCTGCTGTTTTTTTTGTATTTACGAATACTAAAACCTTGTTATACTCTTGATGCTCTGTCAGTAACAGCTCGAGAAGATTGATTTTTGTATGATAATTAGGTACACGATAAACTACTTGAGTTATTTTATCAATTGGAGTACCGTGTGCTGCAACCTCGATTTTGGTGGTATTTGAAAAAAAATCGGAGATCAGACGATCAACCTCTTCAGTAAGGGTTGCGGTAAACATGAGATTTTGTCTTTTGTCCGGTATAATCTCCATCAGACTTATTAATTGCGGTCTGAAGCCGAGGTTCAGCATTTCATCTACCTCATCGATCACCAGTTTTTGAATCGCTTTCAGCCTGAGAAGGCCTGTCATGGCAAGATCTGTCAATCTCCCGGGAGTTGCCACGAGGACATCCAACCCATCATATAATTGCTGTTTCTGGTTGTTGATATTCGTTCCGCCATAAACGCCAACAACTCTCACAGACATGTAAGTTGTCAATTTGTGGATCTCTTCAACCACTTGAATCACTAATTCACGAGTCGGAACGAGAATCAAAATTCTCGGATCTTTCTGGGTCGAAAACGTGTATTGCCTCAGAATAGGAAGCAAATAGGCCAAAGTCTTACCCGTTCCAGTCTGTGCAATACCGATCACATCCTTTCCCGACATCACCGCAGGAAAAGCTTTTTCCTGAATCGGGGTAGGATTAACAAACTCTAAATCAGCTAAAGCTTTTAGTAATGAGCCACTTAAATTTAATTCTCCAAAAATCACCTGCGTCTGTTATTAATTTGCGACAAAGGTACTCTGATTCTGCCACATAACGATAATCAATGCAGTTATAATCACAATTTCAATCTTTGGACTACCTTTTAGAATCACGTTTGGCTTTTTTCTCAGCTCTCTTTTCTTTCAGGTTCTTTTCAGGATCTTTTTTGTTTTTGTCTTTTGTAGGACTTTTTTCTTTACTCATAGCAGTTGTTTTTATGTTAATAAATAGATTTTAGACTGTCTGATCATTTAATCACTCCCCATGCCCAATGGGACTATTCTTTACAAAAATAAATTCATTTACCTGAATTTGGAAATTATATGGTAGAAAGTTTAATAATATCCGTTAATTTTGATTGTAACTAAATCAGGAAATATGAAAAGGGAATCTTTCGAACAACATAATTTTTCTCACGTCTTGCATTTTCACAAAAGAATGTTCAGATATTCTCTTGCTTTGATAATAATTCTTGGGGCCAATAATTTGTCCGTTGCCGGAGATAAGGAGGGGAAATTGGTTGCTGCCGGCGCAAAACCTATAAAGCTGGCGGGTGATTTTGCATTTACCGAAGGACCGGCCTGTGACCGCGAGGGTAATATTTTTTTTACTGATCAGCCTAATAACCGAATTATGAAATGGTCAACCGATAATCAGTTATCTCTTTTTGGGGAAAATTTCGGCAGAGCCAACGGCATGTATTTTGATAAAAAAGGGAATCTCATCAGTTGTTCCGACGAAAAAAATGAACTTTGGTCGATTAGTCCTGAAGGAAAAATTACAGTATTGATCAGGGATTTTGAGGGTAAGAAACTCAATGGCCCTAATGATCTCTGGATTGCACCTAATGGCGGTATGTATCTTACCGATCCATTTTATAAACGCACCTGGTGGGATCATGAAAATCCGGAACAGGATGGTCAGCATGTCTATTATCTCGCCCCTGGAGCATCAAAATTGGTGAGAGTTATAACCGATCTTCAGCAACCAAACGGAATTATCGGAACACCAAACGGGAAGTATTTGTATGTAGCTGATATTAGAGGGAATAAAACGTGGCGCTATTCGATTAATAAAGATGGAATGCTTTCCGGTAAAAAGCTCTTTGTGGAACTAGGCTCTGATGGAATGACGATTGACAATAAGGGAAACATCTACTTAACCGGTAAAGGAGTGACGGTTTTTAGTCCTGAAGGTAAGCTGATTTTAAAGATTCCAATCGAAGAAAATTGGTCAGCTAATGTTTGTTTTGGTGGCAAAGGCAGTCATCTTCTTTTTATAACCGCTTCAAAGTCTGTTTATGGCTTAAAAATGAAAGTGAAAGGGGTTAAATGATTTAAGCAGCCTTAGTAAATCAATAAAAAAATAATTGGAACGATAATTCCTGCCACAGTAAGCCAGGCTCCGCGTTTGGTTATTCCATTTTTCCCTTTCAGAATAAATAATCCGCCGATGGCCATTATCATCAATGCGACACAGTAAAAATCAGAAAACCACATCCAAAGTTTCCCGGGGTTATAGTGCAGTAAATTAACCTCGAAAAAAACGGCACGTTTACTCAGATTTTCGAATAGCAGCTTTCCGCTGGTTAGATTAACCACCACAGAACCACCACCATTCATAAATACTTTTAGCTCACCTGGAGATGGAAAGTAATAATTTCGGTAATTGTCTGACTGGTCAATTTGCTTTAGAATTTCGATAACGCCATTGGTCTCATTTGTATGAAAGTCTGCCGGTATTTTTACCTGATGTTCTGTTCTTTCAATGATATAGTTGGGATTCCAGTCTTTGCGATGGTTCAGCGCAATTCCCGACAAAGCGTAGATAATTGTTACAGCTGCAAAAAAATAGCCAAAATCACGGTGTAGGGCGCGGTTGAGTTTATAGAGATTCATATGCCGGTTGGTAGATTTGATGCAATTCCACGACTTAAACCCAATAGATGCCTGATCTATCGGGCTTAATCATCATTAGGGTGTTGGGAATTGACAATTGACAATTATTAATCAATCACTGATTTAACTTTGGTTTTTACTGCCGGAACTTTGGCCAGCACCTGAAACTCTGAACAGGCCAGTACATATTGCTGTGCCTTAGCTTCGGTTACGCAAGGTGTTTTACCGTCTTTTTCTTTTTCAACGGCTATTTCATTGACTGGTGTCAGCACTCCTTTGGCGATTACAATCTCACCTTGAAGACTTTCGTCAAACCGGCTGATATTATCACCGGCATTTATTCTGATAAGATTTTCCTGATCCGATCCGGCCAGAAACATTTTCTTCCCGCTCACCTTGCAGGTGTGTATTACGCGACCTTGAATGGCGATAGTTTTATCAAAATATTTTTCAGGATTTTTTTGAATTGAATCAACACTGACCGTGACGGCAACGTTGGTTTTTGTCGCTTCAGGACAACCGCCACATGCCTTTGTAGGAGTTGCACAACCCGTTATCGACAAGGTCTTTTCATTGACGGCTGCGATCTTAATCTGTTCTGTTTTTGGTTGTGTATGGCAGGCCACAAAAACAAGAAGAAAACCAATTGCGGATAATCGATTCATTTTGAATTGTTTTAGATTATAATTACTCAAATATATGCAAATTTAGTAAATTGTATTTCTATAAATCCTAACTTATGTCATAAATATCATTAAAATCCAGTTCGCAAAAAAGCCCCAGTTACTTTGGGAGTAGCCGAGGCTTAACCTAACCTAAAACCTAACCTGATTGATCGGCTGATCAACTGACATAAAGATATAATATTTTTCTCTAAAATGTATCTGAAAATCTATTTTTTAATTTGTAAATATTACTAAATTCTTTTTTGTTTTTGATCCAATATTTTGTTTTTGAAGAAGGTTAAACTGTTTTAAATCTAAACCGGAGGTCCTGAAATTTGCAGTACAATATAGCTTGGCAAGTGAAAATTTTGTAAACAAAAAATGGTTCGACTGTTTTTTTTTTTTTGAATAGCTCATTTAATTAGTGAGAATAAATTGATGTCGCATTTCAGTTTTAAAATCCAAGATCTATATAAATCTTTTTTTAATTTTAATTTTTCATTAATGTAGATTGAGAAAATCCGATATTATTTCATTCTTATAACTTAGATATCAATTTAAAGACGTAAATTTATGTATTAACTCCTATCCAAATTTTACTGAGTATCATAGTATCGCGCAAATCAGGTATTGATTGAAAAAGTGTTCAAAAAAAACGGAGGCAGCTGAAAATCCTTAAAAGAGTAGGCAGAATTTCAGACTGTTTTTTATATGTTCACAAAAAATTATATTCAAGATGGACTTTCTATAAAAGTGTATGGCGGTGATGCAAAAGTGTTGCTTGCATTTAATTTGCCTCAGGTTCTAACCAAGAATCTTGCAGGATTTACAATTTATTGCCTGCCACAAGGCGATAAAGAGTATTATCTTTTTAATCAATTGCAGTTTGCAAATCCACAGCAGCATATTCAGGTTGCAAGTGAGCCACCAAATTCAAGTATTAATGCACCATTCCAAAAATTCTATTGGGTGCATGTACCTGGTAATTTCCATCAAGGTGACAGTGTTTGTTATGGACTCTATAGCTATACCGTCACTCCACGTTATTTCGACAATAAGGGTATCTTACAAGGTATTGATAAAAGTCTTAGCGTAACAGTATCCATTCAGGTAGCGCCCTTCACAAAAGGCGCTGTAGAACTTGGATTTACTCGTGGTTTTGTACAGTCGCAGGCATTTGAACATCATTTTGGCAGCAAGGCTCCATTTAAACCTGCAGGAAAAGCAATACAATTCGATACTGGAACTGTTGCCGGCAAAAATGATGCAGGTACATCATTTACCTTTTTGGATGAATATAAGTGGTCAGGATTTACGGCACGTGATAGGATATTTTCTGTTATAAATGAAGTTTTAAATAATAAATCACTTAAACTGGATGTATTTGCTTACGACCTGAATGAACCCGATGTTGTCAGTATTCTGTTGCAGCTTGCGAGTCAAGGGCGCATTCGTGTCATATTGGACAATGCGACTTTACATCATGACAATAAACGTGCGCTACCTGAGGATCAATTTGAAGACCTGTTTTCCAAAAGTGCAACTGGGGTTAACGCTATCAAACGTGGGAAATTCGGGAGATTCTCACACGATAAAATATTCATTGTGTATAATGGCAAAGACCCTGTAAAAGTACTGTTGGGTTCCACAAATTTTTCTGTTACCGGGATGTATGTGAACTCCAATCATGTTGTCATTTTTAATGATGATACAGTTGCACAAACCTACGCTGCTGTTTTTGAGGAGTCATGGAATGATGATGTGAACATGACGTTCAGTCACTCTTCATTTGCCTCTCAGGTGTTTTCTTTCGGCTCAGCCAACGTGCCAAAAACCAATATTACCTTTTCGCCACATCAACCAACATTTGCACTAAGTAATCTAACAACAATTTCAGACCGGATCACTGCAGAAAAAAGCAGTGTTTTATTTGCTGTAATGGCGTTAGTACCTGGTACCGGACCAATTTTACAGGCACTTGAGGACATTCACACGAATCAAAATATTTTCAGTTATGGCATTTCAGACAGTCCCGGGAATGGCATTGCCTTGTATAGACCCGGTGATCCTTTGGGGGTACTTGTAAGTGGTAAACCAGGTCAGACAAAATTGCCTCCTCCATTCAGTCAGGAAGAACCTATACCCGGGTTAGGTCATCAGATACATCATAAATTTGTAATCTGCGATTTCAACGGACCAGACGCTGTTACTTATTGTGGATCTTCCAATCTCGCTCAAGGTGGAGAAGCTGCTAACGGAGACAATTTAGTGGCAATTTACGATCAGGATATTTCAACGGCGTTTGCAATTGAAGCTTTCGCTTTGGTTGACCATTTCAATTTCAGGGATAAATTTGGATCAAACAATAACCTTGATACTACTGCGGGTAAAGGAGCTGAAGATGCAATCAATCCTAAAACAGCAACAACAGATCCCGGTAAAGCCTCATCTGATCCAGTAGCAAGCCCAATGACGCTCGAACAGGATAACCTTTGGACAAAGAACTACTACGATGAAAGTGACACTCATTGTAAAGAACGTAAACTACTTTCATGACAATAGGATCGATAGTTTTGTTAAAAGAATTGAACCAAGTGCCAAATGGGAAGATTTGGTATTGCCAAAGAAGCAGGTTTCTACCTTAAAGATTTGTTAATACAATTTAAACAGCGGGCAAAGGATCTGGAAGAACGCGAAATTGGCGAAAATAGGTCTTCCTTGCCCGGGATTAGCACTTTTTTTGTTGGGGAATACGAGACCGGTAAAACTATGGCTTCGGAGGTATTGGCCAATGAATTGAAACTGGATCTCTTCCGGATTGGCTTAACCCAGGTAGTGAATAAATATATTGGAGAGACCGAAAAGAACTTAAAAAGAATCTTCGATGCTGCCGGGGATGGAGGAGCAATTCTTCTGTTTGATGAAGCTGATGCATTATTTGGCAAACGGAGTGAGGTCAAAGACAACCATGACCGTTTTGCTAATATTGAAGTGAATTATTTTTTGCAATGTATTAATTCTTATCCAGGATTGACAATTTTAATGACAAATAGCACAAGCAATATTGACAAGGCATTCCTTGGCAACGTCCGTTTTATTGTTCAATTTCCTTTTCCAGGTGCTAAACAAAGAGCACAAATATGAGAGGTTAGTAAATATTCTGGATTATGCTTTTAAAACAATCCGAAGTAAAATTTAAGTTAAGTCGTAATGGTCATGTATTAACAAT
>JBAXOA010000169.1:0-7253 GCA_037133495.1 Mariniphaga sp.
CCAGAAATTAATTCGCCATGCCATAGCCCAACCGGTACTTTGATCGCCTCGTGCCATCAGTATTTTCTTTGCCGCAGCAGCCAGCTCAGGAGTAGCAGTCACAGAGATTTGCCTTCCCGGATGGAGGGCGAAAAGATGCGAAATATGGCGATGGGTATCGGTTGAATCATCCCGGTCGACACTCCATTCCATCAGCTGCCCCCATTTGCCTGTCTGAGGTTTAAGAAGTTTTTCGCGCAAAAGATTCACTTTGGCACGATATTCAGGTTCAATGTCCAGAATTTTGGATGCTTCAATATAATTTGTGAATAAATCCCAGATAATCTCCTGGTCGTAAGTTACTCCAGGCTCGTGCGGGCCGTGCTCCGGCGACCATCCGTCGGGTGTTACCAGAGAGCCTTTGGCATCGGTTATTAAACGCTCTTCCCAAAATTCACAAACCTCTTTCAAAACCGGATAAGCAAAATCCCTGAGGTATTTACGATCATTTGTAAAAGCAAAATGCTCCCATAAATGTTGACAATACCAAGCGCTTGCAGGCGGATTCCAAACAAAACTTCCGGCGCCGTAAATGTTATTCTCAGTCTGGACAGTCCATCCTTTCTGTGATTTATAAAACTCCCTGGTAGCTTTTTTCCTGATTTCGCGTTGATTATTGATAAATTCAAGGAAAGGGATATGACACTCACTCAGATTAGTTACTTCAGCCGGCCAGTAATTCATCTGAACATTAATATTTGAATGGTAGTCGGATCGCCATGGTGGATTATTTGAATTATTCCAAATCCCCTGAAGATTCGCAGGAAGGGAGCCGGGCCGTGATGAACTGATCAGTAAATAACGGCCATATTGAAAAAAAAGTTCTTCAAGTTCGGGATCAGCACCTCCTTTTTTATAGGCAACCAACCTTTTATCGGTTGGTAATGCTCTGGCAATTTGATCACTTTCACCTATATTTAAATTCACCCGGTCAAACAGACCTTTATAATCAGCAATGTGCCGCTCCAATAATTGCTTAAAAGACCGATGAGATGCCTCTTTTAACTGTTTCTCTATCAATTGGTGAGGACTCTCGCCTCTCCAGCCTTTGCTGTAATCCGGCAGATAATTAGTTCCGGCAGCCAGAAAAAGGGTAATACTGTTCGTTTTTTCAAATTTTATTGAATTTCCAGAAACTTCAGCCACTCCCCCATCATTCAAAACTACAACTCCCGCTTCGTAAATCAGTCCGTTATCCAGAGAACCGTTCACGGTGATTCTCTGACCGGCAAAAACAATTTTCCCTTTATGCATATCGGTGAGCCGGATGACTCCACTGCAGCTTTCTTTGCGGTCGGCAGTGATTCGCATTACCATCACCTGATCTTTTCCACTGCTGAAATACTCTCTTTTATACCTGATTCCGTTTGCAACATAACTGATCGTGTGCACGGCATTCCCGATATTTAATTCTCTTTTATACTGTTGTGTTTCGGCATTTTGGTTAAAGTCGATAAACAAATCACCAAAAGCCTGATAAGCTCCGGTTTCTTTCTCATCGCCACTCCACAAGCTAATTTCATTGAATTGAACCCGCTCGGTTTGGACACCTCCAAAAATCATTCCACCCAACCGGCCGTTACCAACAGGAAGCGCTTCAGTCATCCAATCCTTTGCCGGTCTGTCGTACCAAAGTTTTAATGTGTCATCATTTGCTTTCGCCACTTGAAAACCGGCAAGCAAGACCAGGATTAATACTAAACTCAAAGTATTGCTTCTCGATTTATTGTTTTCCATCAGATAATTTGTGACGCACTGTTTATTTCCTCTTTTAACCCCTTGCAATTCGCATCACACGACTCACGTTGTCATCCACCTGTTCTTTGCTTTCAACGCCCAATGTCATGCAATGAACATTTCCACTTTTGATCACATAATTCAGCGATTTCTCACGTTCATTCTCTTTTACAAGGTCACCGCAGCCGAATATTTTCATGCCGATTACACCTTTCCCGTTCTTGCGGGCAGTTTCGAGAATCTGCATCACTTTTTCAGGAGTGCCGTCCATCCGAATGCTTTCGGGATTTATCCTTGCCAGCAGCACATCGACCCATGGGTTGATAGCAGCCTCCTCCATCGCCTCGAAACTATGACAAGAAACTCCAACGGCTTTGATCAGTCCTTTTTGTTTGGCTGCAGACATTGCATCCATATAATATTTATTTTCAGATGGCCATTGTCCGTTCAACATACAATGCATCAGAAATATATCAACATAATCGGTATTCAGCTCCTTTCTGAACCTGTCGAAACATTGCTCAAATGGTTCAGACTTATACCATCCTTCTCTTTCGTAGGTCATTACCTTAGTAAGCAAAGTCACTTTTTCACGTGGAAGAACTTTTAGTGCCTCACCAACATAAGTATGAGATCCATACATATCGGCTGCATCAAAAAACCGTATCCCTTTATCAAAGCAATATTGCGATAATTCCACAAATTTTTTGATTCCAAGATGGGTTTGATCCGATTCCCTTTTCCACCCTTTTGTGCCGGTTCCAAAGGCAATACGTGATACATGAAGTCCTGTTTTACCAAGCGCTACCGTATCAATAGTTTCAATTTTATTTGCGCTGATCGCGGGCCGGGCAATCACGTTGGCAATTACTGAGGCACAAGCTATACCGGTGGCACTTCGAACAAGAAACGCCCGTCTGTTAAGTATTGACATAGGTTTATTTTTTTAAAATTCAGGTTACCTAACTTTTGTGGATTCGCATCACCCTGTCAATGGCATCATCCATCTGGGCAATGCTTTCAAGGCCTAGTGTCATGCAGTGGATGCTGGTTTTCTTTAACGCGAAAGTAATTGACTCTTCACGCTCACTTTCGAGTATTTTATCACCATTCCCAAAAATTTTCATGCCGATAATTCCTTTGCCGTTGTTACGTGCACGCTCGAGAATCGCATTTATTTCAGCCGGCGTACCATCCATATGCGCCTGAAAAGGATTAATTCTCGAAAGTATTACATCGACCCATGGATCGTCGGCAGCAACCTTTAAAGCATCAAAATTATGACACGAAACCCCGACAGCTTTGATGATCCCCTTTTGCTTAGCTTCAGAGAAATAATCGATATAACGTTTCTTCTCTTCCTGCCACTTACCATTTGTCATGCAATGAAGGAGCATTATGTCGAAATAATCGCTCCCGGCTTCCATACGGAAACGGTCCAGCGCTTTATCAACCGGTTCTGCCTTCGCAGGATCATTGGTTGTCCACATTTTCCCCAACAAAGTGATCTTGTCTCGTGGAACCTCTTTAAACACCTCACGCACAAAAGAATAAGATCCATAAGAATCGGCGGTATCATAAAAGTGGATCCCTCTGTCATAAGCATGATGCGCCATTTTAACAAACGTTTCAAGTCCTAACCGGGTCTGATTCGACTGGTGATTTCCTCCAATCGAACCGGTACCCATGGCCACTCGTGAAACGGTTAGGCCGGTTTTCCCCAGTTTAACTTTATCAACGGTAGCATTGGCAGGTGCAAAACCCTGACTTGCAAAGCCGGAGGCCGTCAAGGCAGCCATTCCGGCTAAACCCACGGCACTGGTATGAATAAAATTTCTGCGATTTAACTTTTCCATAATCCGGTTATTAAAAATTTGGTACTAATTATAATGAAACACCTATGTCAATTTAACAACTAAAAATCAAGAAAGTTCCATTTACCCCTGTATGCTCTGGATAACATCATATTCGCGGCAGCATCACCAATAAATTGTTCTTTCTTCGGATCCCACTTTAAATGACGTTGTAATTGATAGGCAATATTGGCAATATTGCATAAAGAAGAAGTTCTGTGTCCGGTTTCAACATCCGATATTGGACGTGTCCGTTTCTTAATGGCATCGATCCAATCCTGATAGTGGTTATCACTTTTATATAACCTTTTTTCAGTTGGCTTAATCTCTGATTCAACAATACCGGCAGGGTCGGAACGCAAAAAACCGCGGCTGACTTCAATTTTTCCCTTTGTTCCAATAAACTGAACGGCATTACCTGCACCCCAGTTCGAATGATTCATGACCACCCCATTTTTATATTTCATTTGTAACCCGATTATCGCGTGTTCTGAAGGTGCATTAAACTCGACAGGTCCTGATTCATCCATCCCGAGCGCCCATTGTGCTATATCAAACATGTGAGCCCCCCAGTCGGTAATCATTCCACCTCCAAATTCACGGTAATTACGCCAATTCGGAAATCCTTTATCTTCAACAGGAGGCGCCAAAACCGGACTATAATCACGATAAAGTGAGGGGCCTACCCACATATCCCAATCAACATTATCGGGAGTTGGTACCGAAGGGAGATCCAGCGCCCTCACAGGTGGACCTACACTGACATTAACCTCCTTAATATCTCCGATATATCCATTAGCAACTAATTCTGCAGCATGACGGAAATTGCGCCACGAGCGCTGCATATTACCTGTCTGGAATACCCTTTTGTACTTTCGTGTTGCATTCACCATTGCTCGTCCTTCAGCTACCGTAGCAGCCATCGGTTTTTCGCAGTAAATATCTTTCCCTGCCTTGGCAGCATCGACAGCTATTTGCGCATGCCAATGATCTGGGGTTGCAATTACCACAGCATCAATATCTTTACGCTTAAGAAGCTCGCGGTAATTTTTATAAACGGTAACAACATGCTCTTCTCCAATCCATTTTTTATCATTTAATGCCTGAGCTTCGCCTCTGAATTTTTCGACCTTTGTAGTAACAACATCACAACAAGCCATTACAACAGTTTCCGGACAGATATTAATGCTTTTTAACAAGCCATGACTCTGAATACCGGTACCAATGTAACCCAGTCTGATTTTGTCAGTTCCGGCATTTGCGGCAAAAGAAATTGCAGGGACAACAGTGAAAGCCGCCGCACCAGCTGTTGCTGTTGTTACAAAGTTTCTTCGTGAAATTTTGTTTTTGTTTTCCATTTAAATAAAATTTTAGTTGATTTTTGGTTTAATATTTTAAGATAAAAGAAGTTATAAGGCCAATTGATTTAGTAAACTGATAATAGCGGTTGAAATTAACAAAAATCTTGTAATACTAAAACGGTATCTGGTTATCTTTGCCAAATGAAGGTAAAAGAAAATATAACTGCAAAAGTTTTAGAAAATCTAAAATTTGAATCGTTAAACGAGATTCAGAATGCTATGATCGCCAACGATCTGAAAGCGAAAAACATTGTACTTTTGGCTCCTACCGGATCAGGTAAAACTCTGGCATTTCTGCTACCTTTGCTTCATAATATCGATTCAAAAATATCCGGAGTACAGGCACTTATTCTGGCACCTTCACGCGAATTGGCACTACAGATCGAGCAGGTATTTCGTTCAATGGGAAGCGGTTTTAAAGTAAATTGTTGCTATGGCGGTCATCCTTTCAAAACTGAACGCAATAATTTTTCAGAACCCCCTGTTGTTCTGATAGGCACACCGGGCAGAATTGCTGCCCATTTACGTCGGGGAAGTTTTAACCCGGAGACTGTTCATCTGCTGGTTCTCGACGAATTTGACAAATCACTTGAAATGGGTTTCAGCGACGATATGAGTTATATTATTGGTCAGCTGCCTAAAATAAACAATAGAATTCTTACATCAGCCACCCAGGCAATTGAAATACCCGAATTTTCGGGCGTTGTTAATCCGTTAATGCTCAATTTTCTTTCTGAAAAAAACCGGCCCAATATTGTTATTAAAACGGTGAGAGCCAAAGAGAAAGATAAACTGGATATTCTTATTCGTTTGGTATGTTATCTTGGGCATGAACCTACACTTGTTTTTTGCAATCATCGCGAAGCAGTTGACCGTATTGACGAGTTATTATCAGCAGAAGGGGTTGTGCACGATACTTTTCATGGCGGGCTGGAACAAGATGAACGCGAGCGTGCTTTATTGAAATTCAGGAATGGCAGTCACCAGATATTGATAACTACAGATCTGGCATCCAGAGGATTAGATATTCCGGAAATAAAAAATATCATTCATTATCAGAGCGCTGCAACCGAAGAAGCCTTTATTCACCGGAATGGACGAACAGCCCGGATGAATGCTGAAGGAACTGCCTGGCTGGTTTTGGCAGAAAAAGAATCAATCCCCTCATTTTTGAATGTGAATCCTGAATTGATTGATTTACCTACTGAAATAAGACTGCCGGAATCGCCCCAATGGATCACCTTGTATATTGGAGCGGGCAAAAAAGATAAAATCAGCAAAACTGATATTGTTGGTTTCTTAATTCAGAAAGGAAACCTGCAAAAAGAAGATGTTGGATTAATTACGATTCTCGATAATGCTTCCTTTGTTGCCATTAGCCGGATTAAAGCACGTCAGACGATTGCTCATATCAAAGATGAAAAAGTAAAAAATAAAAAAGTAAAGATTGCTATCTCAAACTAATATTAAAATAATATGAAGTACAATCAATTAGGAAAAACGGGTGTTCTTGTTTCGGAACTTTGCCTTGGAACAATGACTTTTGGTGGTAAAGGATATTGGAAAGCGATAGGTGAACTACCACAGGATGAAGTGAATCAACTTGTTAAAATCTCGTTGGATTCAGGTATAAATTTCATCGACACTGCAAATGGGTATTCTGAAGGGTTATCTGAATTAATGCTTGGAACGGCAATAAAAGAACTTGGAATATCGCACCAGCAATTGGTAATTGCAACAAAGGTCAGGATACGTATGGGTCCGTCTGCCAATCAGGTGGGGCTTTCCAGACTGCACATAGTTGATTCTGTAAATGACAGCCTTGAGCGTCTTGGACTATCGCATATCGACCTCCTGTATATTCATGGTGTAGATCATATTACTCCGTTGGAAGAGACGATGCGGGGCCTGGAGGATGTTGTCCGGTCGGGCAAAGTCCGTTATATCGGTGTGAGTAACCATCCGGCCTGGATGATGATGAAAGCAAATAGCTTTGCCGAAAAGATGGGCTGGGAAAAATTTGTGGCAACTCAAAATTATTACGCGATTGCCTGTCGTGATATTGAACGCGAAATTGCTCCAATGGCGATCAGTGAAGGAATTTCAATCATGCCCTGGAGCCCATTGGCGGGAGGCTTTTTGTCGGGGAAATTCACCCGGACAAATGAAATTGCCGGAGATAGCAGAAGAGATTCCTTTGATTTTCCGCCTATTAACAAAGAGAAGGCATATGATATTATAGATTTGATGATCAAGATTGGAC
>JBAXOA010000170.1:0-7168 GCA_037133495.1 Mariniphaga sp.
ATCCCTCCCGAGACCTTCAGAGAACAGTTGAAACCGATTTACAAACGAATGATTGATCGTTTTAAAGCTGCGAAACCCGATATCATCCCAATTTTGCATTGCGATGGGGCAGTAGCCGAATTGTTAAACGATATTCGCGAGATTGGTTTCGAGGTCTTTAATCCAGTTCAACCAGGCGTTCCTGGTCATCTACCCCTTGATATGAAAGAAAATTTCGGGGAACAATTCGCTTTTTGGGGTGCAATCGACCAGCAAGATTTGCTGCCAAACGGAACTGCCGAGGAGCTGGAACATGATATTATCGATAAAATAAATATTTTGGGCAAAGGTGGAGGATACATGATCTCACCCGCACATATTATTCAGAACGATGTCTCCCCTGAGCGGGTTCTTTTGTTTATAGAATTGTGTAAAAAATACGGTTGACTTTCTTAAATAATAGCCACTCTCATTGCGTTGCTTGCCATTTCTAAACCGGAGGGTAACAGTTTTATCTGCATTCCTCTTACACCTGCACTTATGTAGATAAATTTCTGATTAAATGCTGATTCGTCAATATAGACAGGGAAGTATTTTTTCATACCCAGCGGTGAACATCCTCCTCTGATGTATCCCGTAAGGGGTTCAAGATCTTTTACTTTGATCATTGCCACCTTTTTATTGGCACTGGCTATTGCGGCTTTTTTAAGATCAATTTCTTCCCCCCCTGGAATTATACAGATGAAATACCCATTTTTATCTCCTTCCAAAACGAGCGTCTTAAACACTGCTTCAATCGGAATTCCGGCAGTTTCAGCCAGATGAACAGCGCTTAAATCCGATTCATCGACTTTATATTCAATGAGCTCGTAATTTATCATGAGCCGGTCAAGAATTCTCACTGCGTTCGTTTTCTTCATAATTTCGTAATAGTTGAAAATTCTCGTTTACTGCCGATTCATATTTTACGATATTCGCGGCTTTCTTAATCCGTTTAAATGATTTGTGAGGATCGGGAAATGAGAAACAAAAATAACTCCAAAACTTCTCCATTCTCATCATCAGATGGCTGTTACCACTTAAAATCTTAGAATAATTCTGAAACAGTTCTTCATAAAATTTTCGAAGGATTATTACTCTTTCTGCTCTGTCGGGTACAGACCCGGTTTTTAGCAGGAGTGGAAGAAAGGGATTTTTCAGAATGCCTCGTCCAATCATCCAGGTTGTGGCATCACCCCATGAGGTCTGAAGCCGGCTGATTGTTTCAACGCTGTCAATATCACCATTGTAAATTAGGGGGTGCTTTAACTTCTGGTTTACCATTGCGAACACTGTTTCATCGGGTGCATCACGATAAAGCTGTTTGGCATACCTCGGATGAAGGATGATTTCACTTAGCGGAAAATCATTCAGTAAATCAATCAGTCCAAAGATCTCATCATGTGATTGAAGTCCGGTACGCATTTTTATCGAAATTTTGCAACTAATCTGTGGTAACGAAGCTTCAAGAATTGATTTAATCCGTTCAGGGAAAGGCAGTAATCCGGAGCCAAGTCCTTTATTGGTTACCATGGGATAAGGACAACCAAGATTCCAGTTAATCTCGCTGTATCCGCTATCCTCCAATATTTTGGCAAGGAATACAAAATCAGCCGTATTTCCGGCAAGAATTTGCGGTGTCAGTGGATAACCCGGATTGTTCTCTGGTTTGATATCCCGCAGATGCGAAGCCTTTACCCTTCCATCATTTTGACGAACAATGTATGGGGCAAAGTATTTTGTTATTCCTCCGAAAATTTTCGCGTGCGCATTGCGATAAATGTAATCAGTGGACTCCTGAAGGGGAGCAAAATAGATTCTGATGTCCGATTTTTTCTTCATGGCACAAAAATAACGATCTCCCGCCATTTATTTTCAAACTTATCCTTGGTCCGGCCTTTTCTGATGACAAGTATCATTTCTTTATTTTTTATCTTTGCAGCGCCGATAAAGTATGTGTTATGTTTGTTTTTTCAGTCGTTAATAAAGTGATTTCAAATCCGGTTGCTGCTCATGCAACAGTTAAGTCAGGGAAGCAGTCTGTCACAAAGAAAATGCCGCAAATTCATACCGCTACAAAGGCAAAGATTTCTGTCAGCAGTCTAAAGAAGGCTGATACTAAATTCAGGCTTGCTAAAAATCACTTTAAAAAGGAAGTTCCTAAAAAGCAAACATACACTGAAGAACCGGTTATAAAAGATTTAAACTGGAATATTTATACCGGAAATCCAGGATATTATGTTGCACCTGGAGATACAGTAAATTTTGGAACAGTTACAACCCTCTCCGATTCGACTTTTCTGCTGGCACAACGAACTGTCATCCCTAAGACAATAAAACCCTATGGATTTGTTGGTAAAGAGCTTGTTATTCCTAATCAGGATTGGGTTTTAGGGATTATCCTGATCCTCTGGATAATATTTGCATCGGTAAGAACAGGATTTCTTAAATATATGGGGCAACTTTTTGTCAGCGTAGTTAATTTCACCGCGGCTACCCGTTTGTTTCGGCAACAGGGTTATAAAATCATGTACGGAGCTGTCCGTCTCGACTTTATTTTTCATTTGATCGTTCCACTTTCTGTATACCAAATTGCAGATTTTTTTAAAATCAGTATTCCGGGATATCATAATGTTGTACTTTTTCTTGCATTATTATTGATAATTAACGGCTATTTTTTCTTGAAGATTTTGCTCTACCGATTAGCAGGTTCTATTGTATTATTAAAGGATCAAACGGAAGAATCAATATTTAATATTAGATTGTATTACAAGGTATTAGGACTGATATTGCTGCCTGTTGTGACCATTCATGCAATCCATGCCGAAATCAACTTTATCACCATTTGGGTAATGGCTGGTTTTATCACTATTATGTATACTGCAACGGTGTTTCGAAGTTTTTATTTAGGACATCGAAAAGACATATCAATTTTCTATTTGATTTTGTACCTTTGTACCCTTGAAATTCTGCCATTACTTTTGATTTATAAGCTTGTGATTGCATCATAGAAGGGTTTAGAAATTATGAATTTATAAAAGTTAATAAGTTGAGAATTAGAAAAATATTAGTATCGCAACCTGAGCCTAGCAATGCAAGTTCTCCCTATGCTGATTTAGCGCTCAAATACAATCTGAAGATTGATTTCCGTCAATTCATTCAGGTTGAGGGAGTTTCCGCAAAGGATTTTCGTAAAGACCGGATCCAGATTCTGGATCATACTGCTGTTATTTTCACCAGCAGAACAGCGATTGATCATTTTTTCAGGATTTCGCAGGAGTTACGAATAACCATTCCTGATAATATGAAGTACTTCTGTATTTCGGAAGCAACCGCTTTTTACTTGCAAAAATATATCGTTTATAGGAAGCGGAAAATATTTTATGCCAATGGCAAGTTTGCCGATTTGGTGGATGTTTTGCTGAAACACAAGGAAGACAAATTTCTGATCCCATTAAGTGACATACATAAAGATGAGATTCCGGTTCTGCTTGAAAAGGCTAAGGTATCTGTTACAGAAGCTATTATGTATCGTACTGTGAGCAGTGATCTGTCCGATCTAAAGGATGTTAATTACGATATACTGGTCTTTTTTAGTCCAAGCGGGATTAAATCATTAATGCAGAATTTCCCGGATTTTGAGCAAAAAGAGACTAAAATTGCCACTTTTGGTCCTGTAACAGCTCAGGCAGTGAAAGATGCCGGTCTGAGACTTGATGTGGAAGCACCAATTCCTGAAGCTCCGTCAATGCCTGCAGCTCTTGAACGGTTTATCGCTGAATTCAATAAAAATAATAAATAGTCGATTTTTATCTCTGCATATTTTTCAAGTTTTTTCAACGGTAAAGCACATCTCTTTTTTCTATCTTTTAAGTAATGACAACCTACACATTTCGAAAAGAGGAAAAATTATGCAGCCAGAAGATTATCGGTGAAATCTTCCTGTCTGGCTCTTCTTTTTTGTGTTATCCATTAAAAGTAGTCTGGAAATTTGAAGAAATTCCTGTTTCTTATCCCGCACAGGTCGTTTTTAGCATTCCCAAAAGGCTCTTTAAAAAGGCCCACGACCGTAATTTACTCAAACGGCAGTTACGCGAAATTTACCGGATGCGAAAACATGAACTTTATTGTCACCTTGAAGCTCAGAATAAAAAAATAGCGATGATGTTCGTCTATATTGCAAAGGAACAATTGGAATTTAGCCAGATGGAAGCGGCAATGTCCAAGATTATCATGCGATTAAAAAAAATTACTGAGAACCCGCAATAAAAAGAGACCGTAAATGGTCTCTTTTTATTTGTAAAATATTTAATATGTGATTTATAATTCTGTAATCGATTATAGATCGCTGTCCATGATTTCAGTTTGCTGACGTACAGAATCTTCATGGATTAATTGAAACATTGTTTTAATAAAGGTTTCGTCAAGGTTCAGTTTTCGGGCAGTGTTTATTCTGTCTTCAAGAATCTGTGTCCATCTGCTGATCTGGAGGGCGGTTACTTTGTTTTCCTTTTTATAGGTCCCTATCTGTTTCACAATCTCCATTCTTGATGCGAGTATCTCAATGATTTCATGATCGATACCATCAATTCGGGAACGAAGCGCATCCAACATATTTTCGAAAAGCGGATCATTTGAACTGGTATATCTTATTACCAGTTTATCTAAAATTTTAGCCAGTTCGGCTGGTGTTACCTGTTGATCTTTATCGCTTAATGCACAAGTTGGATCGATATGCGATTCCAGCATCAAACCGTCGAGACCCAGATCGAAGGCTTTTTGAGAGATCTCAAAAAGATATTCGCGCTTTCCGGCAATATGACTTGGATCGCAAATTATTGGCAGATTGGGCATTAGCTGCCTTAGTTCAATTACCGTTTTCCAGTTGGGATAATTTCGGTATTTTGATTCTCCAAAGGGTGTAAATCCGCGATGGATCGCCACAAGATTTTTTAATCCTGCCTGATTGAGTCTTTCAAGGGCGCCGATCCATAATTGAACATCAGGGTTAACGGGATTTTTCACCATCACGATCTGATCTGTCCCTTTCAAAACATCAGCAATTTCCTGCACGACAAAAGGAGATGCTGTGGATCGCGCTCCAATCCAAAGCACATCGACTCCCGCTTTCAGGCACTCTTCGACATGTTGCGCATTGGCCACTTCGGTTCCTGTTAGTAAACCGGTCTCCTGCTTAACAGTTTTTAGCCATTCCAGTGCAATGCTTCCCATTCCTTCAAATGATCCCGGGCGTGTACGTGGCTTCCATATCCCACCCCGGTAAACAAAAACGCGTTTATCGAGGGCAAGTTCCCTGGCAGTAGCCATTGCCTGCTCTTCCGATTCAAGGCTGCATGGTCCGCTTATTAATAGTGGATTATCTAAATTTGGCAGCCAATGTTTTATAGGCTGAATGTCTAATTGTAAGCTCATGGTGTTTATTTGGTGTAAAATTTGATAATTGTTTCTTCGTTTTTCGTTAATGAGGAATTTTCTCCCTCTAATACGCCACGTATTTTGTTGGCGTTAACTATTAATTCCGTTAAACGATCGTGGTCGTTATTTTTAAGACTCTCTTTAAAGGATTCCAAATGTCGAATATATACTTCAAGCGCTTCGTATATATAATCGCGGTTTTGCCAGAAAATGGGAGACCACATCGCCGGTGAACTTTTTGCCAGACGAACAGTTGACTGAAAACCCCCTGATGCCAGGTCGAATATAATGTTGCGGTCTTCAATTGCCAGTACAGCATTGGCAAGTGCAAATGAAGTTGCATGAGGAAGATGCGAAATAAATGCTGTTGTATGGTCTTGTTCATCGCTGCTCATATAGGCAATCGGCATCCCGAGCGACTGAAACATTTTTTCGGCCAGGGCTAAATGTTGCGGTCTGCATTTCTCATGGTCACAAATGATACAGATTTTATGTTCGAAAAGATGTTCTATAGCCGCAAAGGGGCCACTGTTTTCGGTTCCCGACATCGGATGAGAAGGAACAAAATTACCACGTAAACGGTGATCTTTCACAACTTCGGCTATCTCACGCTTCGTTGATCCGACATCTATTACAGTAGTTGATGCAGAAATATGATCCAGAATGGAAGGAAGAAGCAGTACAATTTTATCCACCGGAATTGCAACAATCACTATATCGGCCTCTTCTACAGCAGTTTCAAGGCATTCTATTCTGTCAACCAGCCCAACTTCGACCGCAACACGGGCATTTTCGGGATTGTTGTCAACGCCGATAATTTCAGTGGCAAATTTTGTTCTCCGTAAATCTTTTGCCATCGAGCCGCCGATCAGTCCAAGACCTATAATTGCGAGTTTCATTATTATTTGATATTAATTTTAAAAAAAAGAGGCCTCCGAATTTGGGAGACCTCTTAATGATTTAATATTGTTTGTTTTGACAATACCTTACCGTTCAGTCTCCGTACGAAGGCTAAGATAACTAAACCAAAAATAAAAAGTATTGCTGTTCATTATTTCAAATTGATTTTTATTGAGGGCAAATTTATATATTTTTTAAACATATAACAGCTTTTGCTATAAATATGTTCATTTTTTGTTTTTTGATTCTGATTTTATTGATTTTTTGTGATTATATCATCGATTCGGCTACCAATTCGGCGATGTCTCTTACCCGAACTTTATCTGAAACTTTTTCATCTTTCAGTCCGTCTTCGAACATTGTCATACAGTAAGGGCAGGCAACGGCAATAGTCGTTGGATTTGTTTTCAAAGCCTGTTGGGTGCGTTCAAGAGAAATTCGCTTACCGGTGAGCTCATCCATCCACATTCTTCCACCACCTGCTCCACAACAAAAACTATTGACTTTATTTTTGTCCATTTCAAGTGGATTTTTGCCTGTACATGCCTTGAGAATTTCTCGGGGCTCATCGATTATTTGGTTGTAACGGCCGAGATAGCATGAGTCGTGAATGACAGTTTTTGTGTCGCCATTTTGTTCGAGTTTGATCTTTCCATCAGCTATTAGGCTGTTAATCAATTGAGTATGATGGATTATTTCAAAATTAAAACCATAGGAGAATTGTCAAACTACTTGGAAGCTAACCAAAAAGTATTATTGGCTTTTGCGAAAAAATGGATTAAGGAAAATAGTGAAAAAATCAGAAATTCGATTT
>JBAXOA010000171.1:0-7005 GCA_037133495.1 Mariniphaga sp.
TATCTAATTAAACTAAATAAGAACACTTTATTGTTTTAACTATTGCCAAATATGTCAACTATTAACATATATACAGCAAAAAAAAGTAAAAAAAAATTATAGTATCATATATTTTAATGTTTTTTAACTATTATTGCAACTCAATTAAAATGAATAACAGATTTAATTCAAGGTACAATTATCCGCTAAGAATTTTCGTTTTTCTTATTTTTAAAATTTGCAACTAATTAATTAACAGGCATTAGCAATTATTCCAATTAAAAAAATTTATTTATGATGAAAAGAAAATTGTTTAAAGCAATGTTGATGTGCTTCTTCGTTGTGATGACTCACAACCTTTTCGCGCAAAACATTGTAACGGGAAGTGTTAAAGATGACACTGGACAGTTTTTGCCCGGAGTCAGTGTAGTCGTAAAAGGGACTACAAACGGAACCGTAACCGATATAGATGGAAAATTTTCAATAACTGCGACGAGCAATGCTACATTGGTCTTCTCATTTGTTGGAATGAACACCAAGGAGGTGGTCGTCGGCACTCAGCGAAAAATAGATATATTGCTTGCTACCAATTCAATAGGCGTTGATGAAGTTGTTGTAACAGCACTTGGAATTTCAAGAGAAAAGAAATCATTGGCTTATTCAGTTTCTGAAGTTAAATCCAATGAATTAGCCAGGGGTGGAAATGCCAACCTGATCAAATCTCTTGACGGTCGTGTAAGTGGGGTTAACTTTACTTCAGCGAGTACAGATCCAGCAGGTTCGGTATTTGTAACCATAAGGGGAGCAACCAGTTTAAATATTCAGTCATCAACGGCAGCAAGTCAGCCGTTGTTCGTAATTGACGGTATACCGATGGGAACCGCGGGGATTGACAGCCGCAATGGTGCGGACTTTGGAAACCTCATGTCCCAGTTGAATCCGGACGATATTGAAAGTATTTCGGTATTGAAAGGTGCCAGTGCAGGTGCATTGTATGGATCTACAGCAGGTAACGGAGTCATCATGATCACAACCAAATCAGGCAAAGGTGGAAAAAAAGGAATCGGCGTCTCTGTTAATACATCAATGTTCTGGGACAAGCCATACAACTTCTTCAAAACACAAACTCAATATGGTATTGGGGTTAGAGCTTCCTATATGTTACCCGGACAGGGCTATGATTGGGGTGCAAAATTCTCAGACTTCCCTAACCTTCAAATTGATCAGTACAATACTATAACACAAAGGGTCGAGACAAGAATGTTTCAGGCAGCTGATGAAATTCGTTTGAAGGAATTTATGCAAATCGGAGCTACAAAGAATTACAATGCCAGTGTGGCCGGTAATTACAAGGATGGTTCATTCAGGTTTGGAATTGGTAAAATGACCAACACTGGGGTAATGCCTAACAACCTGACAGACAGAATAAATGCCAATTTTAATGCAGAATACAACATTAACAAGAAATTGAAAATTTCGGTAAATGGAAACTATATGGGCCAATACAGTCCGAACAAGACTTCGGCAAACAGTGATGTCATTGAAGAGCTGACCATGGAATTCCTTGCGCACCTGCAACCAATAAAAGAGATGCAAAATGTATGGAAAACCGGCTTCGAGGGAGTAAAGCAAAATTCGCCTTACTACAAGCCAGATGGAACTCCATATGCCAATAACCCATACATGTATGTTTATGGTGAAATCAATACCTACCGAAAAGACAACTTCTTTGGAAAGACACAACTCGATTGGGAAATTATTAAACCCTTGAAATTGATGGTTCGAACCGGTATTGATTACAATGGTGACAACTATGAATACAAACGTGCCAAAGATTTTGCCTCTTCCGATCAGAGGGATGGCAAGTATTCCGTTCAAACCAGCAACGGATTGACAGTTCAGAATGATTTGATGTTGATCTGGGAAAAAGGATTTGGCAAATTCACTACAAATGCAACAGCCGGTTATAACTACGCATACAGCAACAGCAATGGTTATTCCGCCAATGCGGAGAAGCTGGTAAGGGCTAATGATTACTCATTAAGCAACGCCGTTGCCGGTACGATGACAGCTTCAAACAGTTGGGGTATAGGAAAATCACAAAGTATTTACGCCACCGGTCAGGTTGGTTATGCCAATCAACTTTTTGTTGATGCATCCGGACGAAATGATTGGAGTGGAATATTGGAAGAAGACAAGAATCAACAATTCTATCCATCAATTTCATTGAGCTGGCTGCCATCCACTACTTTTAAATTACCCGCAGCTATCAACATGTTAAAACTTAGGGCCGGTGTTGCACAGGTTGGGCACGGTATTGGAAAACCAAGAAGCAACAACACTTTCAGCTTCAGTCCGCTGGATTATGGCAGTGCAAAGATTTTGAACATCGGTGGCAATCTGGTTGATCCAAAAATCAAATCAGAGATTACAACATCCTATGAAGGTGGTTTCGATTTAACCATGTTTGAAAACCGCATTTCAGCCGAATTTACAATTTACAAGAAAATCCACGATAACCAACAAGGCTTCATTCCAACCTCTCCAGGTGTTGGCTACGGTGGTATGTTAACAAATGTTGGAACAGTAGAGGCCAAAGGATACGAATTTTCACTGAATTTTACTCCTGTGCGTACAAAGGATTGGAACTGGGATCTCGGTTTTAACTTTAGCAAGGTGGAATCTGAAATCACGCAACTTTCCAAGGAATACGTTCCAAATGGTTACACATTCTATGGAAACGGTCCGAACCTCAGCATCAGATTGGCTGAAGGAGAAAAGATCGGTACCATGTGGGCGTCAAGAACATTCCAGAGAATGCCGGCAACCAGTAAATATGCTGGAATGCTCATTATTGCAGACAGCGGAACAGACTGGAAATATTCGACAAGCGACAAAGACAGACAATCTATCGGTAATTATAACCCTGATTTCATTTTAGGAGCTCATTCTTCTGTTAAATGGAAAAACTTCAGATTAGGAATGGTGGGAAGTCTGAGATATGGAGGACAATATGTCTCTGATATTGAGAGAAGAGCTGTTACCAACGGACACTCTTTAAGGACTATTGGTGATAAAGTTAACGGACCGAATGACTATGAAGTGGGAGGTCGTGATGCCGCATCTGGTGGTTTCCCATGGCCAAAGTCCAGTGACATGAAATATCAGATCATGGCGAACCTGGTACAGACTTACTCCACCTATGGTACCAATGTTAAGACTGATGATGCATGCTACATGAAAGGTGTTTGGTTGAAACCCGGTGGAAATCCTGCAAATGATGCAGACTACATTGTCAACGGAGCAGATCCTCTTGCAACCTTCTGGGGATTACCAGGACTATTAATGGGTCAGGAATTCTGGGCTTTCCCTCAGAGTTTACTTCGCGATGCAACCAACTTCAAGGTGAAAGAGATTACAATTGATTATACCATTCCTGTACGTTACACCAAGAGGCTCGGTGTTGATAACGTTGTGATAGGTTTTGTTGGAAGAAATATCTTCCAATGGAACAAAGATGATGCCAATTGCGATCCGGAATCTGCTTTCTCCGGGATTGGTTCCAGCCAGGGCATTGTTGGTAAGGCACTGCCTTCAATCGGATCATATGGATTCAAATTATCATTCGATTTCTAATCGTTAAATCTATTACAATTATGAAAAAACAGATATTATTTGCACTTGCGGTTATACTCATCTTCGCTGCGTGCTCTAGAAAAATGTTGAGAGAAGATGAAATCTTACAGAAGCGTGATGTTCTGGAATCTGCAGAACCCAATCTTTTGCTTTCTTCTGTCATACAGAAATCCGCCTATACTTATTATGGACTGGGAGGCGTTAACAATACAAGAATTGCTTGTGCCATGCAATATATGCAAGCGAACAGGGGTGCCGGTGACAATATTTATGAGTCTTTTCAAAAACCGACAGGAGATTTGTACTCACTCACATCCCAAATTAAATTGGTACAGGCCGCAATAGGCATTGTTCATGATAAGAAGTTGAAGGCCTATGAGGGTATCTTCACAATATTCAAATCGTTGCTTTGGTCAGCAACGACAGATCTTTATGGAGATATTTACTATCTTGAAGGGTTACGTGGCCAGGATGGTATCCTGTTCCCAAAATTTGATGAGCAAAAGGATATCTATCCTGCCTTGATTCTGGACCTCAAAAATGCTGCTCAGTTGTTGACAGAAGGTACTGAACCGATCGACCAAACCTATGACTTGTTTTATGCAGGGGATAAAGCCAAGTGGATAAAATTGGCCAATTCTCTTAGATTGAGGTTGTTGATGAGAGTATCAGGCAAGTTGGCTTCTGCTGCATCCGATATTGCGGCTGTAGCAGCTTTGCCATTGATGGGCGACGTGACTGATAACGCAGCCATCAATTATCAGGGAGGAGATAGAACCTATTCATGGCCAATGGGTGCTTTATATATGGGCTACACGGATAATTTTCTACTTAACCGCCCATCGAAGACTTTGGTGGATTCATTGAAAGCAATGAACGATGAGCGCTTAAAAGTATGGTGCGCACCAATTGAAAGACCATGGACAAACGTGAAAGCTGACAATGGCAAGAAGGAGACAATCGTTCAAAAAGGATATTCTTACGACGTTACATGGGAGTATTTGGATAAATCCAATGCCCAGATTGCTAACGTTTACATCCTTATTCAGGATACACTTACCTATCATGCAGGCTATCCCGCCGGCAGTTATATCAATGCACTTGCTGCGAACGGAAGCTGGCAATTTCCTGACACGAAATGGAATTACAAAATTTCAATATTCTCTAAATTGTTGAATGAAAATACAAATCCGCTTCTCAAGGCTACAGTTATGCAGGTTGATGAAGTCCAATTCCTACTTGCCGAGGCTGCTGTAAAAGGATACATTTCCCCTGGTAACGCGGAGACCTATTATAAAACAGGAGTTACCATGGCACTGAAAAGATGGGGTGAAACAATTCCTTCCAACTATTTCAGCAACAGCGCAGCTGCATTTCCTGTAAACGGAACTAACAATCAAAAGCTCGCAAAGATAGGTCTTCAGAAATGGCTTGGATTATTTTTGGTGGGCGTTGAATCTTACGCTGATTTTAGGAGAACCAGATTTCCTGCCATTGAAGCCAACGGAGATCTGCCCAAGAGTACTGTTAAATTTCCATTGCGATTCAGATATCCTGAAACAGAGATGAGCAATAATAACATTAACTATACGGCAGCCGTTGCTAAATTGGACAAAGGAGATACCGAGGCCTCTAAGATGTGGTTGCTCCAATAAACTGATCAGCTATTACATTAATAAATAAAAAAGGAAACAGGTCAAATTTGACCTGTTTCCTTTTTTTACTATTCCTCATGTTTCTTCAATAGAACATAATAAAATCTGAAAAAATATTAATAACTGAAAACAATTATTAATTTCACGCAGTTTTATTCAACTAATTACATCTTATTAATTCTAATCATTAAAGAGAACTACACATGACGAGACGAATTATTGGCATCCATGAAAAACTGCCTTTACTGGAAAGTTTACCACTTAGTTTTCAGCACCTTACGGCCATGTTTGGCGCCACCATCCTGGTTCCCATTTTACTGGGTGTTGATCCTGCGATAGCGTTATTAATGAATGGACTTGGCACTTTGCTTTATTCCTGGGTTACTAAGGGTGGCATTCCGGCATATTTAGGTTCCAGCTTCGCATTTATTGCGCCTACAATGCTGATCATAAGCTCTTATAATGGTTTTAGTCACGCCCAATCAGGTTTTATCTTTTTTGGTTTGTTCTTTATTGTCATCTCTTATGTCGTTAAATTTTGGGGAATCAAATGGATTGATGTGGTAATGCCCCCGGCAGTAATGGGTGCAGTGGTTGCCATTATCGGACTGGAACTTGCTCCTGTGGCGGCACAACAAGCAGGA
Source organism: Mariniphaga sp. (assembly GCA_037133495.1). GTDB lineage: Bacteria > Bacteroidota > Bacteroidia > Bacteroidales > Prolixibacteraceae > JAAFHB01. The sequence continues at coordinate 5,915 of JBAXOA010000171.1, forward strand.
CTGGCTCCATGGCCGACTGCAGTAGGACAAATCGTTGCTCCATTTATTGTTGCTCCAAACGTCGTACTGGTTTCAATGTTCACCTTATGCATCGGTATAATCGGATCGGTGCTGTTCCGGGGATTTATGCAGGTAATACCAATTCTGATTGCCGTAATTGCCGGATATATTTTGGCGCTAACCTTAGGCATGGTTGACACCACGAGAATAGGCCAGGCTGCCTGGTTTGCCTTACCAAAATTTCAGACTCCTGTTTTTGACATTAATGCTATTGTCATCATAGCACCTGCCTGCATTGTTGTTCTTGCCGAGCACATCAGCCACCTGATCGTCACCGGAAAAATTACCGGAACCGATCTCATGGAAAAACCGGGACTTCACCGTTCCTTACTAGGTGATGGTATCAGTAATGTGTTATCAGGGTTTGCCGGTTCACCTCCTAACACAACTTATGGTGAAAACATAGGTGTCATGGCGATTACGCGCGTTTATTCTGTTTGGATTATTCGTGGCGCGGCAATTCTTGCTATAGGATTTTCATGCATTGGGAAAATTTCAGCAGCAATTGCAACAATACCTTCGCCTGTAATGGGTGGAATAACCATGTTGCTGTATGGCGTAATTGCAGTTCAGGGATTCAGAATGTTTGTTGAGCAGAAAGTTGATTTCAGCAAAAACAGCAATATGGTACTGGGAGCTATCACTTTTGTAGTCGGTGTTAGCGGTGCCAGCATCAACATTGGATCGGTTCAATTGAAAGGAATGGCCTTCGCCGCTATCATTGGTGTTGTACTGTCGCTGATCTTCTACCTGTTTACAAAATTAAATCTGATGAATAAGGAGGTTTAATTACATTCCTAAAAATACCCGCTAAAATATAAAGTACCACAGGGACACAAAAGCGCCCAACAGAAAATCATAATTTTTTGTTGGGCGCTTTTAGTGGTTATTTAATTGAACATTATTTATTGACGATTAATAAGTACATTATCCCTGAAAAGTATTGATCCCGGCTGTTGCCATTGAGCGGTCAACCTTTTTCACCAATCCTTGCAGCACTTGTCCTGGACCCACTTCGGTGAAGGAGTCGC
>JBAXOA010000172.1:0-6790 GCA_037133495.1 Mariniphaga sp.
CGAAGCCGCTTCTTAAAATGGCAGATTCAATGGCCGGTTCGACCAATGCGAAGGGACTTGAAGAGATGACTGTGTCGATGCTTCTCGGGGAGGATGGAAAGCAACAAGAAGAGTTGGAACGCTTGGTTGAATGGATGGCAGAGCACTGCAAACCTGATATTGTCCATATTTCAAATGCACTACTCCTCGGTTTAGCTCACCGGATCAAAGAGAAGCTGAAGGTTCCGATTGTCTGTTCCTTGCAGGATGAAGATGTTTGGGTTGATGCGATGAAACCTGAATTTCAAAATAAGATATGGAATCTTATGAGCATTAAGGCTAAGGATGTTGATCAGTTTATTGGCGTAAGTCACTATTTTTCAAAGGTGATGAAAGACCGGATGAATTTACCGCCGGAAAAAATCCAGAGCCTGTATCTTGGAGTCGATCCGGGTGATTACGAATTTATTCCATTTTCAAATAAGGCCCGAAACATTGGTTATATATCCCGCATGTGCCACGAAAACGGATTTGATATACTGGTTGATGCTTTTATCCTCCTGAAAAATAAAGTTGGTTTCGATGATGTAAAATTGATTTTGACAGGTGGTTCAACGGGAGCAGATACAAGTTACATCAAAGGGTTAAGGAAAAAATTATCACGCAAAAACCTTGATGATCAAGTGAAAATCATCGAAGATTTTGAAGAAACGGGAAGAAATGATTTTTTCAATGAAGTTTCAGTTATTTCTGTGCCTGTCAGGAATGGTGAAGCATTCGGAATGTATCTGCTCGAGGCAATGGCTTCAGGAGTCCCTGTTGTCCAGCCGGCCTTGGGAGCATTTCCTGAAATCATTAATCTATCCGGAGGAGGCATTAATTACCAGCCGAATACCCCTGAAATGCTGTGTGAAGCGTTGACCGGATTACTGTCCGATCCTGAAAAACTCAATCAATTAAGTATGAATGCCAGAAAAGGTGTAGAAATTAATTTTAATATCCACGATCATGCAAAAGAGATGATCGATGTTTATCAAAAATTATAAATAGAAATGATAATCTAATTTTATATATCCCGTAGCAATATGATTCTTCAATTAAAAAATATCTCAAAAGGTTACGGTGATCCTATGAAACGCAATTTCAGAAATGTTCTTGATGGAATTAATCTCGAAATTCATGAAAAACAAAAAATTGCTATTGCCGGACCAAGTGGATCCGGGAAAACAACTTTGCTCAATCTGATCGGCACACTCGATCAACCCGATTCCGGCGAAATCTATTTTAATGGGAAGAATATTTCAGACTATTCTCAACAGGAGCTTGCCTATTTTCGTAACCGTGAAATCGGATTTGTATTTCAAATGCATCACCTGCTGCCCCAATGCACCTTATGGGAGAATGTTCTATTGCCTGTTTTGCCGATAAAAAAAATTGTGGGACAAGCTGAAAAAGCGTGGGCAGAACACTTGCTTCGAAAGGTTGGTATCTGGGATCAGCGAAACCAGAAACCATCCGAACTTTCTGGAGGGGAATGTCAGCGGACTGCAGTAGTAAGAGCATTAATCAATAAACCACAATTAATTCTTGCCGATGAGCCAACTGGTGCCCTTGATGAACAAAATGCAGGTAATCTTGCTGAATTACTGAATCACTTAAGTGGCGAAGAGGGTGTCTCCTTGATTATAGTTACGCATTCGACAGAGCTGGCCAGCCAAATGGATCGTGTCTGTCATTTAAAAAACGGGATATTGAAATGACACGTTTAAAACTAATAATCAATAACTTAAACCATTATTTTAAAGCGAATTTGCTGGTCGCGGTTGGGGTTGCAATCAGTACTGCTGTCCTGACAGGTGCATTGGTCATTGGAGATTCTGTTACCTTCAGTCTTGAACAATCAGCTTTCTACCGTTTGGGTAACACGACCCATCTTGTTTCGACGGCAGACCGTTTTTTTCGTGCTGAACTGGGTAAGGAGATGAGTACTAAAGGTGGAATTGAAGTAGCGCCAGCCTTAATGCTTGAAGGGATGGCTGTGACAGAAGGTGGAGCCGAACGGGTAAATAAAGTGCAGATAGCAGGAATAAATGATTATTTTGAGAAAATAGCAAAAACATCAATATATCGTAACCTGATTGATAATGAAGTAATTATAAGCGATAATCTGGCAGAAAGACTGCATCTTAAAAAAGGAGATAGTTTCCTTGTCCGGATTAAAAAAGCAAGTCTTGTCCCTTTGAATGCACCGTTTGTGTCGGATGCTGAAACAAACGTTTCCTTTCGTGCAGTAGTCAAAGAAATTGCAGATCAGCATTCAATGGGATTTTTCAACCTTAAAAATGCTCAGACTGCCCCTTATAACCTCTTTCTTTCTTTAGCGAAATTAAACGATCTGATGAAATTTAACGGGAAAGCAAACAGGCTTTTGGTTGCTGCTCCATCCTATAATAATTTGGAAATAAGTAATTTACTTGAAAAATGCTTTACTCCGGAGGATGCCGGTCTGACAATAAAAACAATTCCGCTTACACACGAAAAGGAGATAACTTCAGAAAGAGTATTCATTGATAATCAGATCGTAAAAGCTTTAGAGCCATTGGGTGAGACACATCCTGTTTTAACCTACTTCGCGAATAGTCTGGAATTTAACGGGCTTTCAACACCTTATTCTTTTATTTCAACAACCAATGACAATGATCTAAATGACAATGAAATAATCATTAATAAATGGATGGCCGAAGATCTCAAAATCAAGGTTGGTGATTCAATTAATATTAAGTATTATGAAATAGGACCTTTGCGTCAACTGGTTGAAAAACAGATTAAGTTTAAGATCGGTAAAATCGTCCCGATCACAGGTAAATATGCAGATAAAGATCTGATGCCTTCATTACCGGGTATGTCGGATGCCGGACATTGCCGCGAATGGAAAGCAGGTGTTCCAATCAAACTTGGTTCAATCCGCGAAAAAGACGAAGCTTACTGGAAAAATTACAAAGGCACACCAAAGGCCTTTATTTCAATGAATAAAGCCCGTCAAATCTGGTCGAACAGGTTTGGCAACTATACCGCAATCCGGATCAGTGAAAAAACCTTCTCGGAAAAGGCATACCGAATTCTTTTTTCATCCACTGTCAAACCTCAAAATTTGGGTATATCCGTCACATCAGTGAGAGACGATGGAATGAAAGCAGCTCGTAACGGCGTGGATTTTAGTCAGTTATTTTTAGGACTCAGTTTTTTTCTCTTGCTTGGGGCAATTATTCTGACTGCCTTATTATTTCTCCTGAACCTTGAAAATCGCCAGTCACAATTGGGAACTTTTCTCATGATCGGATTTACCCGAAAACAGATTCGTGAAATGTTGCTCTTCGAAGGGGCACTGATTTCGTTAATCGGGGGGCTCTTCGGCCTCGTAATTGCTGTGATTTATACAAAAATGGTATTCCTGGCACTCAATTCGCTTTGGTGGGAAGTGGTGCGAACTTCTGTTCTGGAGATCGACATCAGCATATCGACGCTAATATTAGGACTGGCTTCAAGTATTTGTATTTCAATTCTCACAATCACTTATTCAGTAAACCGAAGCTTGAAGAGGCAAGCTGTTGAACTTCAGCGGGAACAAGATAAAACTATAAAACCGTGGAAGATTCGAATAAAAAATATTCTGATGTTCATAACACTCTTTGTGGCTGTTGGAATGGTTATTCAGCAGATATTTCTTGCAAATAAATCTTCAGCAACTGTCTTTTTTCTTTCCGGAGGGTTATTATTGATCGGACTGCTGCTATTGGCAGATCACTCATTCCGAAAAAACCGGTACAAAATAACTGCTGATTTTTCAATTAGTAAACTAATCAGTCACAACCGATCGCACAATATTAGCCGATCGATGACAGTAATTATCCTGTTTGCTTTAGGAACATTTTTGGTTGTCTCAACAGGAGCCAACCATCAGGATTTGTTATCGAATTCAAAGGAAAAATCAAGTGGAACCGGTGGTTTTCAATATTTTGCCGAGACATCTATTCCTGTTTTATTTTGTCTGAATGACAAAGACCGTCGTATAAGTGAAGGGATTACATCTGAATTTCTAGCTGCCCAATTTAGTCGAATGGATGGCGATGATGCCAGTTGTCTCAACCTGAACAGAGTTTCCAATCCTTCCATTCTCGGGGCTGACCCTGAAATTCTGCAAGAGCGCTTTAACTTTTCTTCCAGGGTGGCCGAAATCAAAGATAGTAATGTGTGGAAGGCCTTAAATGAGCCCTTAAGTAATGGGGTTATTCCGGCAATAGCCGATCAGACTGTTATTCAGTGGGGTCTTGGAATGAATGTCGGCGATACATTACGCTACAAGAATGAAATGGGGGACACTTTAAAACTAAGATTGATTGCAGGCTTGTCACCCTCTGTTTTTCAGGGATATGTACTTATTTCAAATGCTAATTTTTTAAAAAATTTCCCGACTGGCAGTGGTTCTAATTTGTTTTTAATCGATGTTCTTGATGGTAAAAAAGATGCAGTGGAAAAAGCAGGAGAGGAGCTCCGAAGCATTTTTCGCGATTATGGATGGGAAATGAATGATACTGTTCAACGACTGATCGGGTTTAATTCAGTAACCAATACTTATCTGTCTATTTTTCTGGCTCTTGGCGCTTTAGGACTGATACTGGGAACAGTCGGACTTGCAGTAGTATTGGCCCGAACCATTTTGGAACGAAAAAGGGAGTTAGCACTTATGCTATCACTGGGATTTACCAGAAAACGGCTCACCGGCTTACTGTTTTATGAATATGTTACTCTTCTTGCGTGGGGAATAGCGATTGGATTTATTTCAGCAGTTGTAGCGGTACTGCCTAATTTTCTAACTCCAGGAAGCGATATCTCATTTTCCTCAGTTTTATTGATTACGCTAGTTATTCTATTAAACGGCATTGTGTGGATTATAGCTCTTTCATGGCTCGGGCTGCAAAAGAAAAATCTGATTAATAACGAGATATCGTAACAGAACAAGTCACCGGGTGAGTATTCAGGATCTAAATACTCACCCGGTGACTTTGTTGATCATTGCCTTCTAACTCCGGTAATTTTTATACAGTATCCTTAACATCGACGGATAAACGATCAATAGTAAAGGCAAGGCGATAATAAACCCACCGATTACTGCAATCGCAAGTGGCTGATGTAGTTGTGCACCTGTTCCTATACCTATTGCAATAGGAGAGAGGGCAATAATTGCGCCTAATGCAGTCATCAATTTGGGCCGCAAACGGGTTGAGATTGCATAAATGATTGCACCATCGGTATGAGCAGTTTTCAAGGTTTGTTGAAACTGAAGAAAAGTAAAAATAGCATTCTCGCCAATAATGCCAATAATCATGATGATGCCAGTATAGCTTCCCACGTTTAAAGGGGTATTTGTAAGAAAAAGAGCAATCATACTTCCTGAAATTCCCAGAGCTGAAAGTACCACAATCAGCAGGGCAATTTTAAATTCTTTAAACAGGAATAACATCACCGCAAAAACGAGTAATATAGCTGTAATCAAGATCATCAGAAGCTCGCTGAATGATTTTTGCTGCTCCTCGTATGCTCCGCCATAAGTGATGTGGAACCCTTGCGGCAAATTCACCTTCGATTGAATCTCCCGTTTTAAATCGCTCATAACGCTGCCCAAATCACGGTTATTCAGCCTGGCGATAACAGGAACCATTGTTTGCAGATTCTCTCTTTGAATCTCCGCATATCCTTCATTAACAGCAATATGAGCCAGTCTTGAAACAGGCTGAAGTTTACCGCCAGGAAGGAAAACGGATCCTTGCTGAATCTTTTCGAGCGATGTCGCTGCAGCATTCGGATAGATCATTCTTACAGCTGTCAATTGCTCTTTCTCATAAATATTCCCCACAATAACCCCTTCGAGCTGTGTTTGAAGTTGATTCTGGAAGTCGGCAGGTGTAATTCCCAAAAGTGCCAGATTTTTATAGTCAGGTTCGATATTGACAGATGGCCCGGCAATGGTGATTCCATTGAAAACATCGGCTGTTCCTTCAATATTTTGGGTGATTTTAGCCACCTGATTGGCAAGTTGTTGCAGCACGGTTACATTATTACCGTAAATCTTAATCTCAATTGGCTGTGTTGAACTCATTAGATCGCCCAGCATATCCCCAATAACCTGTCCGAAATCTATTTTAAGAGCAGGTTGCGAAGCTTCCACTTTTGTTCTTATCTCATCAATCACATCGTTTGTAGATCGCTTCCTTGATTTTTTAAGCTGAATTAAATAATCTCCATAGTTGGGTTCAGTAATAAAAAAGCCCATCTGCGCACCGGTTCTTCTCGAATAAGTTTCTATTTCAGGCACTGATGGGAATAGCTTTTCCACTTCACGCAGGATACGGTCAGTTTCCTGCAACGAGGTTCCAGGAGGTGAAGTGTAATCAAGCACAATGCTGCCTTCATCCATCTCAGGCAAAAATCCGGTCTCCAGCCTGCCAGAAATAAATATTACAGAAAAAATAAGGAATCCGATGAAGGAGAGGCTGATAAGAGGTCTCCGAATAAAGAAGGCAATCCATTTTCCACTCCTTAGGTGAACCTGAGGATCTGGTTTCGAAACTGTATTGGTTTTTCCCGAAAAAAGAAGATAAATAACCGGCAATGCTATCCATGTAACCAAGAATGAGCATATTAAAGCAATCATCATCGTATTGGTAAGAAGCTTGAAATAGGCTCCGGCAACACCACGTAAAATAACAAATGGCAGAAAGATTACGATTGTGCTTACCGAAGAGCCTATCAT
>JBAXOA010000173.1:0-6623 GCA_037133495.1 Mariniphaga sp.
AAGTTCAATTATAATAAAATTTTGCTTTAGACAGAGTTCATTTTACAGTCTCTAAAGAAGATCTAATCTAGGTTGTCCCGAGATTTTAACTCGTTTTTTTTTACGTTGTAATTGGATTCCTAATTGTGCTTCATCGCTAATTCTTTAAAAACTTACCACCCGATATATCCCAGAACTTATTGAAAAATGCACCAAGTTTTTCGAGTACTGTATCACGTTTCTTTGTACGATCACCAGTAGGTGTAAAACGTGATACAGGTGGCAATACTTTAGAAATTTCAGTACCTGTATTTTGAACAAAGCCATCGCGAAATGCATTATTGACAAATTTATATGTTTCTTCTTTGTCCAAATTTTCTTCAGTAATAATACTGTCTAATTCCTCCAGCTTCTTTTCATCAACAAAAGAGTGCCAATCATCGTCAACGTTTGTTGTTGGCGTCAACGATTCAATAAATTGGTCGATCAATTCTTTTTTGTTGCGCAGTTCGACACTGGAATCAATGGCTTTGTTGATCGTTATTACTATCTCCTTGTCTTTTAAATGACCTGAGTGATATTTGCGGATTAGTCCAAGAATATAGTCTATATTGATTTCCACTTGCTTAATCAGCTCCATTTCAAAGACGATATCATCGTTTATATTTTCGTTGTCGCCCTTGTTCTTGCCCCGGAAATCGTTGTAAAGGTTGATATACATGCTGTGGTAATCCTGCACATCGCGTTCGGTCATGAGTTCATTACCTGCAAAATCGTCGAAAGTGGAAAGAATGTTTTTTACCTTCAAAATGGCACCATATAGCTTGATAAAATCTTTCTGGTTCTGTTCGCCAATAATCTGACCTCCAACTTGATAATTTTCCTGTAATTCGTTTACCAAATCAGCATAACCGCGAACATCTTTATCGCCGTTTTTATACCCATTGTAATATTCATCGTAGGTTTTCAGCAAAACAACGCCCCCAGCTTCCTTGTCGCCAAAAAGCGCAATACTCTCATTGGTTGCTTTTTCCAAATTCCGGAAGCATATAATATTGCCAAAGGTTTTGACAGAATTGAGAATACGGTTGGTGCGTGAAAAGGCTTGCAATAGCCCATGCAAGCGTAGGTTTTTATCAACCCAAAGCGTGTTCATCGTGGTTGCATCAAACCCAGTCAGGAACATATTGACTACTATAAGCAAGTCTATTTCACGGTCTTTTACGCGTTGCGATACATCTTTATAATAGTTCTGAAATTTATCGCTCGAAGTATCGAAATTGGTTTTGAATATTTTATTGTAATCCTGAATAGCTGATTCCAGAAAATCGCGTGAACTTTGGTCTAATTTGCTGGTATCTTGAGGGTTTTCATCGTCAATAATTCCATCAATTTCGGGGTCGCCTTCATTGGCGCTAAAACTGTAAATGGTGGCTATTTTCAGTTGTTTATCGCTTGGCAAACCAGTCATTTGACACTGAAATTCGGCGTAATATTTTTTAGCCACATCAATTGACGAAACCGCAAAAATGGAGTTAAACCCAGCCAGCCGCCGGTCTTTCAACTGATAAAAACTATTGCGTTTGGTTTTCTGATCAAAATGCTCATGGATATAATTCACGATATTGCTGATTCGCACCGGTGCGGCTAATGCTTTTTCCCTGTCAATGTTCCATACTTTCTCATCCTTTATATTTTCCTCCTCGCGCATGGTGCTGATATAATCAATGCGGAAAGGCAGCACGTTTTTATCGGTAATGGCATCTACAATGGTGTATGTATGTAGTTTAGCGCCAAAAGCCTGTTCGGTAGTTCTCAAATCGGCACGGCTGTTACTGCTTGAATTTTTGGCGAAAATGGGTGTGCCTGTAAAGCCAAAGAGGTGATACTTTTTGAATGTTTTTGTAATTGCCGTGTGCATATCGCCAAACTGTGAGCGGTGGCACTCGTCGAAAATAATAACAATATGTTGATTGAAAGCCGAGTGATTTTTTTGTTTCTTGATCAGAACCGTCAGTTTCTGAATGGTGGTTATGATAATGCGTGATTTGGGGTCTTCGAGTTGTTTTTTGAGAATGGCGGTATTGGTATTACTGTTTGCAGCTCCTTTCTCGAACTTGTCATACTCCTTCATGGTTTGATAGTCCAGGTCTTTCCGATCAACCACAAACAGCACTTTATCAATAAATGATAATTTGCTTGCTAATTGAGCTGTTTTAAACGAAGTGAGTGTTTTACCACTGCCGGTGGTGTGCCAGATATATCCCCCGCCATCTATTGTTCCGAAAGTTTTGTAATTGTTTGAGACATTTATCCGGCTCAAAATACGCTCGGTAGCCACAATTTGGTAGGGGCGCATGGCCAGCAGCAGTTTGTCGGATGTAAAAACGCAATACTTTGTAAGTAAATTGAGCAGCGTATGTTTGGCGAAAAATGTACGGCTAAAATCCATCAAGTCGATAATCGGGCGGTTGTTGCCATCAGCCCACCATGAAGTAAATTCATAACTGTTGCTTGTACGCTTGCCTTTGCGCACAATACTGCTGCCCAATTCTTTAATGTGCGTAAACCGTGTGGTATTGCTGTAGTATTTCGTGTATGTGCCGTTTGAAATCACAAAAAGTTGCACATATTCAAACAGACCGCAACCAGCCCAAAACGATTCGCGGTTATAGCGGTTGATTTGGTTAAATGCTTCCTTGATATCTACACCACGTTTTTTGATCTCAACATGTACGAGCGGTAAACCGTTTACCAGCATGGTAACATCATAGCGGTTTGCACGTTGGCCGTTATCGACAACATATTGGTTAATTACCTGCAAGCGGTTGTTGTGGATGTTTGCCTTATCAATGAGGTAGATGTTTTTTACCGTACCATTGTCGCGGTCTAAAAGTTGAATATGGTCTTCCTGGATTATGGTTGTTTTTTCTTCAATACCGTTGTTTTGGTTAGCTATTTTGCTTTTGAAAAATTGTTCCCATTCTTTATTTGAAAATTGGTAATCGTTCAGAATTTCCAATTGCCGACGCAGGTTGGCAATTAATTCCTGTTCGGTGATAATGGGCAGATATTCATAAGCTTGTGTTTGCAGTTGTTCGATAAATGCTTTTTCGAGGTCTGCTTCCGACTGGTAATTTACCTCCCTGCGATAGAGCGGATGGTATTCGGATACTACCGTACTTTCGGGGTTTTCGGCCACAAGGGTGTATTTATCCATTGCTTACGCTTTTAAAATCCAACAATTTTCCCCGGTAATATTCGTATTGCTTGCGGCGCGCCAGTATTTCGGCAGGTAAACCCACAGAAATGTCGTTAACCAACTTATTGAATTGATCCAATATCGCCACAATGCGGTTCTGCTCGGTAAGGGGTGGAATAGGAATTTTAAACTTTGCCATATCTTTGCCTGAAACACGAATAACCTTAGTGCCTGTCATATATTTTTTCTTGTGGTCAAAAAACATTGGCGTTTGTAAGTAATAAGCCAAATACATTGGGTTTTGATTGTGCTTGTAAATATAAGCATCGCCACTTACAGCAATTTCATCATCTCCAAGCCATGCAACCATTTTACATACGTCTTCAACATTCTCGCTTGTTGTTGCAATAATCAAATCACCTTTTTGAGCCTTCCTTAATTTTTTTGCAAATTCAGGCGATACAAAGGTTTTCGTTTTGTGGGCAAATGTTCCATAATATGTATAAATCTGCCCATAATGAATACAGCCTACACCGGTTTCGGTAAAATCCTTTTTCTGTAAACCATTGCCTCTAACAAATTCACCAATCTCTCCCAATGTTTTCCACTCGACTACTTTATTTTCAAAATTCAGTAAATCATTTCGGTAGTATTCATATTGGCGCATACGCGCCTCCAGTTCCACCTGGAGCTCTGCCTCAAATTGCATGAAATTGTCGAGAATATTTGCTATCTCCTGTTGAATGGGAAGAGGGGGAATTGGAATTTTTGTAGCTTTTACTATGTCTGCATTTAAATTTTGAACTGTACCAGATGAAGCTTTTTGTTTCCAATATTTTTGAACGATGTCAGAACGCAACAAATGATATAGAAAATCAGATATTAATTCACTTTCGAAATTTTGCATAGAAATCCAACCATCATGGATACAGCCGTCTATCGCTAAAATATATGGTCTTCCAAAACTCATTGAATTTGATAATACAAAATCACCTTTTTTTAGATGTCGTGATTTTTCAGCACCTTCTTTTGTTATTCTTTCTTTTGTCTTTGTTATGTACTTGTACTTTGAATTTACATCACCAATTTTTATCCAAGAAATACCATCTGGGTCATTTGTAAGGTAATTTAAAATTGGACGAGGGGAAGCTCCTCTTGTAATTGACATTACCTCTCCTAATTCCCGAAACTCCACACCCTCCGGGCAAAGTTGTGCAATAAGTTCCTCTATGTTGTTCATAGTTTGCCACCTTTCTTTTCAATCTTTTTAACCGCAATATTTAGCTGCAAAAAGCGGTCGAAATCGCTTTCAAACAATTGATCTTGAACAATTCTGTACTTTTCCCATTCTGTTTCTGCATGTTGGCGGGCTACCTCCATCGAGATTGTGCCAGCGTTGGTCAATAGTTCGTGTTCTGTAGCCATCAAAATCCGGTCGAGGTGTTGTGCCCAATCTTGCATGGTCATAGGGATGTTTCGGTTTGTTTGATTTTCAGCAAAATCGAGATAACCGGAAACGACAAGTTCTAAAGACCGCATTTCTTCACTTTCCAAATAGTTTTTTGCCACCAGTGCATCCGATTTTCTAATTTTTCCTGCCGGAGCTGCTTCCCAGGTATGCAAACCCATATTATCCTTTTGGGCATCGGCTCGTTTATAAATCAGTTCGGCTGCTGTGTGTCCGTGTATTGCCCAATGCAGTTTATTTTGAACCTTTTTAAAGAAATCAATTGTGGTTTTGGCACTCGAATCATAATCCAAAGCTGTTGAATATATATCGGTGATTTTCTGGTAAAAACGTCGTTCAGACAAACGGATTTCCCGTATTACTTCAAGCTGTTTTTCAAAATAATCTTTGGTAAGAACCGTACCAAAATTTTTCAGCCTCTCAACATCCATTGACCATCCTTGAATGGTGTATTCTTTCACAATATTGTTCGCCCATTTTCGGAATTGAACAGCTCTTTGGTTGTTAATCTTAAAGCCAACGGCAATAATAGCTTGCAGGTTGTAATGATTTATTTCACGTTCTACTTTTCGTGCACCTTCGGTTTGAACTATCCGGAATTTCCGGATAGTTGATGTTTCTATCAGTTCGTTATCTGCATATATGTTTAACAAATGTTCGTTGATCGTACGGACATCAACACCGTAAAGTTCAGCCATCATTTTTTGTGTTAGCCAAACGTTTTCGTCCTCATAACGCATTTCAATACTATCTGGATTATCGCCGGTGGCAGCAATAAAAGTAAGGTATTCAGCAGCAGAACTGCGGATCGTAACCTCCTGACGAATCATGTTTTTATTGTGCAAATTTTTCTTTTTCATAAAGCGCCTCCTTCCAAATCGGCTACAATCTCATCAATGGCAGTGCGTAGTTTATTTTGCTTGATTACTATCTCAGCAATGTGAGCATTGAGTTTTAGGATATCCACCTCTTCGGTAGTGTTTTCCTGTTCCACAAAGCTGCTTACGGCAATATTGTATTCGTTTTCGGCAATATCACTATTGAGAACAAGCTTCGCAAAGTGGTCAATGTCTTTCCGTTCGATAAATGCATTTAGGATTTTTTTCCTGTTGGCTTCGGTCAACTTGTTTTTGTTGCCACCCCGCACAAACTCGGCAGACGCATCAATAAACAGCGTTGCATTGTCTTTCTTGCTTTTTTTGAGTACAATAATGCAGGTGGCAATGCTTGTACCAAAGAATAAATCAGGCGGAAGCTGAATAACAGTATCAATATAATTGTTGTCGATCAGGTATTTACGTATTTTTTGTTCGGCACCGCCACGATACAATACGCCGGGAAACTCGACTATGGCAGCCGTGCCGGAAGTTGCTAACCAGCTTAGCATGTGCATGGTAAAGGCAAGGTCGGCTTTACTCTTTGGAGCCAACACACCGGCAGGCGAAAAACGAGGATCGTTAATCAATAGGGGATTGCTGTCGCCATCCCACTTTATTGAATAAGGTGGATTAGAAACAATGCAATCAAAAGGTTCATCGTCCCAATGTTTGGGTTCAAGCAGTGTGTCACCGTGGGCAATATCGAATTTCTCGTAATTTATGTCGTGCAAAAACATATTGATACGGCAAAGGTTGTAGGTGGTGATATTGATTTCCTGACCAAAAAAGCCCTGTCGTACATTTTCTTTACCCAATACTTTGGCGAATTTCAACAGCATTGAACCCGAACCGCAAGCAGGGTCATAAACTTTGTTTACCTGCTTTTTGCCTACTACTGTAATTTCGGCAAGTAGTTCGGAAACTTCCTGTGGGGTGAAAAATTCGCCTCCCGATTTACCTGCGTTGCTGGCGTACATGGTCATCAAAAACTCATAGGCATCGCCAAAGAGGTCGTTGGTGTTGTGCTGATAATCGCCCAACTGTAACCCACCGATTGAGTCAATGATTTTGACTAAAGTATCATTTCGTTTTTGGA
>JBAXOA010000174.1:0-6529 GCA_037133495.1 Mariniphaga sp.
CGTGGAATGAAAACGGAGCTGTTTTTGAAAATTACAACAGTGTAACCGGCCGTGGAGATGACAAAACCAGTGCCGACCCCTTCTATCATTGGGGAGCATTGCTCGGATTTATGTCTTTTATTGAGGAAGGTTATATGGATCAGCCCGTAAATGGAGCAAAAACTACCAAAAAATAATCAAATTATGAAAAGTACGATTATATTGGCTCTTACCCTGTTGCTCTTTTATGGCACCTTGGTGGCACAGGAGAAAAATGCATTGGAGATGGCTAAGATGCGAACTCTGGTTTACACAGAAGATCCGCAGCTGAATACCATAGCCGAAAAAATATTTTCCCAATGTATTTTCTCCAAATTACTCGCACCCCTTCCTCCTGCCATGCCCAACAAATGGTTCTCACCGGGAGGTGGTTATATCGGACAATGGGTTTGGGATACTCAATTTGTACTGGCAGCTTATGCCCCGATGGGCGAAAATGTCGTAATCCGGGGCGTGTACGATAATTACTGGCAGACGATTGCCAATAATCCTGAAGCGCCCTCAGGTTCGTATCGCTATGGTATGGTGCCGAATTTTCTGAAAGACTGGCCACCACTTGGTTATTCACAGATTCCAATACTTGCATGGGGAATGCTTCAGGTTTACCGGCAGACCGGAGACCGTGAGTTGCTTAAACAGGCATTGCCTTATCTGATCGCTTTTGATCATTGGTATTCCACCGAGCGTGATGTGGACAATGATGGACTGATTGAGTATGGCGCCTATAAACCAATCGGTAAAGCTGGAATGCTGCAGACAGCCCGTTATGAGACGTTCGATTTTTTTCCGCCTATGGACAGCATGAAAATGACAAAACATCCCACCCTCAATGAAGGCGGCGAATGGTATGGCAATGTTGAGGGAGTAGAACAAACTTGTTTCCTACTGATGAGCGAGCGTGCGCTGGTTGAAATAGCCGGTGTTCTGGGTGAAAAAAAGCTGGCAGTACAGTACGAAAAAATCATTCACCGACGGGTCGGTGCAATGCAGAAAAAGATGTGGGATCCGGAAAAAAAATTCTTTTTTAGTCTTGATCGTGATACTGACCGACCGATTTCGGTGCGCTCTATTCAGGGATTTCTTACCCTTTGCTGCGATGCGGCTACAAAGGAGCAGGCCAAAGCGCTTGTTGCTGAGTTGAAAGACACTTCACGTTGGTGGTGTTCTTATCCGGTTCCAACTGTTGCAATTAATGATCCGAAATTTAGTCCAAAAGGGTTTTGGCGTGGTGATATGTGGCCCGTTACGACCTATCTTGTAGCTTATGGGCTAAACAGATACGGTTTCCACGATGAAGCGCGGCAGCTAACTGATAAGATCGTGGGTTTATTTGAGCTCAACGGTGTCAATGAACGTTATAATGGTATCACCGGACGGCCGCTTGGAGTTCAAGGTCTGGGTATGTCGTGGTCCGTATGGAGTATGATTGTTGAAAATTACTATGGTATTACGAACGACTATAAAACCATCTGCATGCCAAAAGAGGCAAAAGGACGTCACCTGAAACTTGGACAGCTAGAAGTCACTTATCCTGAGGATAATCAGGTTGTGGTATGTTCAGGTTTCGAACGAAAATTTAAAGTGGTTTTTCCTTCAGTCAGCTCTAAAGCACGGTTTACTGTCACTTGCGATGGAATTAAATTGCCAAAATCTGCCTTGCAAACTTCAGCAGGATGGGTTGAATTCAATACCGAACCCAACAAACATTACCTCATTAAATCTGGTCAGTAATAATACTATGCAGGCAAAGGTTAGTTTATACCCGGAGACATTAAAACGACAGAACCTATCATGAAGTTTATTGGACTCTTATGTTTATTATGCTCACTGTTAGCCATCTCCCGGGCCTCTCCTGTTGGAAAGAAAATCGATCTTTCAGGCGAATGGAGGTTTGCAGTTGATACGCAGGACAAAGGAATTCCAGAGAAATGGTTTAACAAATTGCTGAACGATAAGGTGGTGCTGCCCGGATCCATGTCAACCAATGGGAAAGGTGATGATATTTCATTGAAAACCAGGTGGACAGGGCAAATTGTTGACAGTTCGTTTTTTAAGAGTCCGACGTATGCCAGATACCGTGTAGCGGGAAATATTAAAATCCCGTTTTGGTTGCAATCGCTGAAGCATTACCAGGGAGCAGCATGGTATCAGAAAGAAGTAACCATTCCCGCCTCCTGGAAAGGAGAGGAGATTACCCTGTTTCTTGAACGTTGTCACTGGGAGAGCCGCTTGTGGATTGATGAAAAGGAGATCGGTATGCGCAATTCTCTGGGGACTCCGCATCTTTACGATCTTTCCTTGGCGCTTACCCCGGGTAAACATATACTTACCATATGCATGGATAACCGAACTAAGGAGATTGATCCCGGCCTTAATTCCCATAGTATTTCAGACCACACCCAGACCAACTGGAATGGCATTGCGGGGAAAATGTACCTTGAAGCCAGAAGTGCCATCAACATTCATAATCTTCAGATTTACCCCGATATTCAGCTAAAAAAGATAACAGCAAAAATCAACGTAAGTAATTTTACCGGAAAGCCTGCAAAAATAAGGCTCAATTTGGCAGTCAACGGAGCTGGCAATCCACCGGTCCAGACGGCTGAATACAAAGTACTTACCTGTGAAAATCTATTATCGCTTGACTATTCGATGGGCGACAGTGTCAGGCTTTGGAGTGAATTCCATCCGGCACTTTACAACATGACGGTGGTATTAACCGATCTGACCTCATTTAAAAGTGATACCTGCAGAAGTACTTTTGGCATGCGGGAATTTATTGCTGCAGGAAAACAAATTCAGGTCAATCATCAGCCTATCTTTCTTCGCGGAACGCTTGAATGTGCTATATTTCCTAAGACCGGTTATCCACCCACAAAACCTGAAGAATGGTTGCGGATATTCAGGATTTGTCGTGCTCATGGCCTTAACCATATGCGTTTTCACTCCTGGTGCCCCCCTGAAGCGGCTTTCGAGGCCGCCGACCAGGCTGGGTTTTACCTTCATGTGGAGTGCTCTTCCTGGGCCAATACCTCTTCCGCGATAGGTGATGGAAGACCGATTGATAAATATCTGTACGATGAGAGTCAGCGCATGGTGGAAACATATGGAAACCATCCTTCATTTTGCATGATGGGGTATGGGACGGAGCCTGGAGGCGGAAACCAGGTTCCATACCTGACGGAATTTGTAAATTTCTGGAAAAAAAAGGATAACCGACGAATTTACACTTCCGGCGCAGGATGGCCCGCTTTGGAAGTAAACGATTTTATGTGCATCGCTGAGGCCCGCATTCAGAGATATGGAGAAGGTTTAAAAAGTATCATCAATGCATCCCCTCCTAACAGCGATTATGACTGGTCATCCAGAATTGCGAATCTGAAACAAACGGTAGTCGGCAATGAAATCGGTGAGTGGTGTGTCTATCCTGATTTTAAGGAAATTTCGAAATACACCGGTGTCGTTCGTGCCAAAAACTTCGAGATTTTTCAGGAAACCCTAAAAGAGCATGGCATGGAACATCTGGCCGACAGCTTTTTGATGGCCTCCGGGAAGTTGCAGGCACTTTGTTACAAGGCTGAAATCGAGGCTGCATTTCGTACTCCGGTGTTTGGAGGTTTTCAGTTACTCGATCTGCACGATTTCCCGGGACAGGGAACCGCGCTCGTAGGAGTGCTGAATGCGTTCTGGGAAGAGAAGGGTTATATTTCGCCAAAGGAGTACAGCCACTTTTGTAACTTAACGGTTCCATTGGCACGGATGAAGAAATTCATTTTCACCAACGACGAAAATTTTGAGGCTGGGATTGAAGTGGCCCATTATGGCGAATCACCCATTGTGGGATGTAAAACGGCATGGAAAATTTATGATACCTCAGGAAAAATCATACAAAGAGGGGAATTGGCACCTGTAGATGTGGTTGTTGGAGGGTTAACTCAGCTAGGTAGGCTCTTGCTGCCGCTCAAATCTCTGGTTTCTCCGGAGAAATTAACCCTCGAGGTCACAACCGGCAATTCATTCACCAACAGCTGGGATTTCTGGGTATACCCCGTCCAAAAAGAGAAAATCCCTGGAGTTGAGAAAATCAAAATTGTCTCGGTTCTTGATCAGGAAACAACAAATTTCCTCGAACAGGGGGGAACCGTTTTACTCACTTTCAAAAAAGGATCGTTAAAACCAGAGTTTGGTGGAAAAATCGCTGTTGGATTCTCCTCCATATTCTGGAATATGGCCTGGACCCAAAAGCAGGCACCCCATACCCTTGGGATTCTTTGTGATCCCGGTCATCCTGCTCTCGCCGGTTTTCCAACAGAATACCATAGTAACTGGCAATGGTGGGATGCCATGAGTCATTCGGTCGCCATCGATCTTACAAGCTTTGATAAAAGTCTAAATCCTATTGTCCGTGTGATCGACGACTGGTTTACAAACCGTCCGTTGGCACTGCTGTTTGAAGCCAGGGTGGGGAAAGGCAAAGTAGTCGTTTCGGGAATTGATCTGCAGAGCAACATGACTACCCGGCCCGAAGCCCGGCAGTTACTTTACAGTCTGGAAAAATACATGACCGGTAACAAATTTAATCCTAAAGTTAAACTGGATGCAAATAGCATTAATAATCTGATAAAGTTGTGAAAATCATGAATGACAATCTTATTTAATATAAACTAAAATTGTAATAAATGAATCAAATTCAAAGTATTAGTGGCATAGGGAAAATATTTATATCTCTTTTTGGGGTTGCGCTGGCAAGTCTCCCAGGCATTGCAAAAGAGCATAAAAATCCAAATATCATCTTTATCCTTGCTGACGATTTAGGCTATGGCGACGTATCGGCGCTGAATGAGAATTCGAAGATAACAACTGCCAACATTGACCGGCTTGCTAGTCAGGGAGTTGTTTTCACAGATGCGCACTCCAGTTCAGCAGTTTGTACGCCAACACGTTACGGAATATTGACCGGGCGGTATAACTGGCGTTCAACCTTGAAAAGCGGAGTTTTGATGGGATATAGTCCTGCCCTCATTCCCCGGGAACGGAAAACCGTTGCGGCGCTGCTTAAAAGTGAAAATTACCAGACTGCTTGTATCGGTAAATGGCACCTTGGCTGGGAATGGAATAATATTGAAAAAGGGAATGACAGCATCAACTACGCCAAACCGATCAAATACGGACCAACGACCTTAGGATTTGATTATTTCTATGGTATTTCGGGGTCGCTGGATATGGATCCATATGTTTATGTTGAAAATGACATGCCAACCGCTCTTCCCAACCGAATAACTTCGAGTAAAGGGATGAAAATGTGGCGCAAGGGACCAACGGCGTCGGATTTTGACCATGAACAGACATTGCCAAACCTGATTAATCGTGCGGAAAAATACATCTCTGAAAAGTCAAAAGATAAAGAACCTTTTTTCCTTTATCTGGCTCTGCCGGCTCCACATACCCCAATTGTGCCAATTAAAGAGTTTCAGGGAAAATCGGGACTCAATCCTTATGGCGATTTTGTTTTAATGGTAGATGCAATGGTTGGAAAAGTGATGACTGCGATCGATAAAGCGGGCATTAGTGAAAATACGATATTGGTTTTTACTTCAGACAATGGGTGCAGTCCTATGGCGAATTTTGGTGAACTGAAAGCCAAAGGGCACAATCCAAGCTATATCTTCAGAGGTCATAAGGCTGATTTATTCGATGGCGGCCACCATATTCCTTGCATTGTCAGGTGGCCTGCAAAGGTAAAGCCACACAAGGTGGAGCAAACCATTTGCCTGACCGATTTTTTTGCAACGTTCTCTGCTGTAGCAAACTATAGATTAAAGGCCAACGAGGGGGAAGACAGCTATAACATCCTTCCGCTGCTTCTGCAATCCCATCCGAAAGAGGTGATCAGGGAAGCGACAGTTCATCATTCGATCGAAGGAGCATTTACCATCCGAAAGGGCGATTGGAAATTACTATTCTCGCGTGGTTCCGGAGGATGGAGTGCGCCAAAACCGAATGAGAAGAACTATCAATCGCTCCCTCCGTTACAACTTTACAATATGAAATCAGATCCGGGGGAGAGCAAAAATCTTTGTGATGTGTATCCTGATATTGTCAATGAATTAAAAGCTTTGATGGTAAAATATATTAAAGACGGACGGAGTACGGCAGGGGTACCTCAGAAGAATGACGGGAAAGAAATTGTATTGGATTAATCTATTTCATAAATTAATTGACAGGTTATGATTCGGATATCATTAGTTTTTTCAGTAGCTGCCTTTGGCGCAATGGCCTCGCCTGCCTTTGCAAAAACGGAACAAACGAAGAAGCCCAACATCCTGTTCATCCTTGCTGACGATTATGGATGGAGTGACATGAGCTGCTCTGGAAGCAAATATTACGAAACGCCCCATCTCGATCAGCTGGCTGCAGAGGGTGTCCGGTTTACGAATGCTTATTCTGCCTGTTCCGTCTGCAGTCCTTCGCGGGCCACCATTCTCACCGG
>JBAXOA010000175.1:0-6454 GCA_037133495.1 Mariniphaga sp.
CAGGGCTCTTGTGTTTTTAGTCGTTTTTACCACCGGTTACACCGGCGGTTATTGAAATTGCAGCCCTTCGGGCTTAACTAAACGACATTAATTCGTAATTCCTAATTAGTTCGTGATTCGTAATTCATAATTGACCTTTCGTAATTCGTAATTCAGAATTGACTTTTCGTAATTCCTTCCGTCAACTGACGGACGTAATTCGTAATTCCTAATTCGTAATTAGTTGACTATTCGTAATTTAAAATTCGTAATTCCCTTATCTTCGACCGAAAGGATATAAACGCCCGATGTGATATTTGACAGTGGAATCACATTCAGCGTTCCTTCGCTCAGTTTCTGCATCAGCACCGCCTTGCCCAACACATCGTAAAGTGTAGCCACTGCCTTGCCGGAGACTTCTCCAACCACACGAATTCCTTCGTTCTGAATAGCATACGCGTTTAATTTGCCTGACAGGAGTTCCTTCCCCATCGCGCCAATGGTAGCAGTGGAGGTGTGCAGCTGAAACCGGTCGGCTATAGTGCTATTGGGCATGATGGCTGCTTTGTAAACATTGGCCGACAAATCGGTAAATGTTTTGGTCAATTTATCCTCCAGAATCACTTTGCAGTTGGAAGGAAGGTTTGTCGTTTCGGCCGAGAAGACCACATCGCCACCGATCTTGGATTCGACACCGACGGGGATAATCATCTCATTGAAATTGTTGTCTGGTAGTGCCTGGATAGCAAATGGAATAGTGTTATTACCCGCTTCTACCAGCCGGGTGTAAAGCTGCACATCGCTGCCCCCGCGAAGCAATCCGGCATCGTAGGTAACATCAAGCCCTTTAGTCATGCCATCGTTAAAGGCAATTATCGTTGAGGCACCCTGAGAATTAGCCGAAGCGATAAGTTTTATCGTTGGCCAAGGTGTTTGCGCCGATTTAAGCGCTAAAGCGCCACTGTGCAGCTGCATGGCCGGGGTAAAACTGAAATCGGCCCCTCCTGTGGTTACACGCTTTACCATAAAGGCTTGTCCTTGAGGAAGATCGTCGAACCCAGAAGTAGGTACATTGTTGATGATATTATAATGACCAAGCTGACCGTTGTACGTATCCGAACCGGTTGCCCATACGTAAATAGCACTATACGTTGGATCGAAATTGGCTGCATTGACTGTTAGAAAATTATTTGTTGCTGCACTGTTAGAGGTGATTCCGATAGCCGAAGTATACGGATTTCCGATACAGTCCCAGTATCCTGCGGTGGCAGCTACGGCTTTTGTCCCTGCCTGAAGTGATCCGGTAGCAGTTACAGCAACATTGGTTTCGACCCGTTCGCAATATCCTTTGCCAGAACCAAGTGTTCCGGCGCTGCTATTTGTAAAAACAGTGTTCCAGGAATTTCCAGTTGGGTTGTAATCCATCATCCCACGGTTCGAAACATTTGTAGCGATGGTCGCGGCGTTTGCAGTCAGAAAATTGGCGACTGTTTGACCTGAGACTGGCGAAGAAACCAAATGCCAGGTACTAGTGGTCATATACAGTTCTGCTGCGGCAGCGCCTGTGCCTGTGGCCGAAGGGGTGATCAGCGAGGCAGTACTTGTGGCATCGCTGTTGATGGTCAGTCCGACTGTACCCGTGGAATTACTGTTTGTTACTGCTCCGGTAACGGTCAGGAAACTCTGCGAGTCGATAGTGAGCGAAGCCCCCGAAGCAATTGTCAGGTTATTTATCGATGCCAGGTTGTCAACATTCTGGCTGGTAAGGGTGAAATTACCCCCGCTGACCACCCAGTAGCTTCCGGTCCCACTGCTGACAATACGACCTCCGGAGTTGATAATACCAGGACCGCTAAAGGCTTGAAAGATGAGTAGCTGCAAAGCTATTGTGAGTAAAAAATTAGGGTGTTTCATCTTAATATGTAGTTTAATACCGATGTGCTGATGTTCTTATTTTTTGTTTTGATTTAAACTGATTTACTGTTATTCTGATTAGCTGATATGCTTTACATTCGCAAACTACTGAGCAAACGGGGCAACTGACTGCTCATATACAAGGGCAATGACAGCAGTTGGAAGGTTATTTCAGCATGGGTTATCCCTGATCTCACTTTTGTTGTGAACGCTCCAACTGAAGGCATGTCGGTGTTTAAACGAATTCCTGTTTCTAGTTTTTTCTCCAGCAGATACACATGCATCGATTTCAAGGTACCTGTTTTTCCAGCTTTTACTTCAACCGGATAGGTTACGTTGTTGTGCTGAAATATAAAATCAATTTCGGCATTGGCATTTTTCTCGTCCCTCACCCAATAATACAACTGAGGTTCGTCAAAGGGCGTTGACAGAGTGAGCAATTCCTGACAGGCAAATTGTTCGGCCAAAGCACCTTCGTTGATGGAAAGAATGTTTAACGGGTCGATAAGCTGCATTTTGCAAAGGTGATTTGCCAGTCCGATATCCAAAAAGAATGCCTTGAAAATATCAGGGTTCAGATGCGTGGTGAGCGGAACCCCGGCCGATGCGGTATGCTTTACCAGACTTACAACCCTGCTCATTTCAAGTTTGTAGAATGCTTCTTTCAGATTGACTGACCGCACTTCTTTGTCGATATTCACATATTTAATTTTCTTGCCTGTATTTTGGGCCACGAAATTTAACACGCTGATCAGATGCCACTGCTGGCTTTTACTGCCGTATTTTGCAAAATCGTATTTCAGGGAAGTTAAAATGCTGCTTTGTATCCTTTCGATGTCAAGTAACTTTTGGCTTTCAACAAATGCTTTAACCGCTTCGGGCATGCCGCCAATAAAAATATAATAGCGCATCAGGTCGAGCAGTTTCAGATGTATGGCTTCGCTGAATGGCTCGCCGAATGTAAAAGCGGAGATATAAGCCAATAGCTTGTCTTCGGAAAGTGCCTGCAAAAACTCAGTGAAACTCATGGGGTACATATAGCAGAATTCAACCCTGCCAACTGGCATGGAAAGTTGTATTTCGCTGAGTGTATGATCCAACAGCGAGCCGGCAGCTATGACATGCAGCTCAGGCATTTGTTCATAAAAATAGCGCAGGCATACAATTGCCTCGGGACAGGCCTGTATTTCGTCAATAAAAAGAAGGGTTTGTCCGGGTATAATGTCCGTGTTTTTCAATACCGACAATTCCTTCAGGATACTTTTGGGATTGTTGGTTTTGAACATGCTTTTATACTCCGGCGATTCTTCCAGATTAATGGAAACGAAGCTGGCAAACTGTTGGGTTCCAAATTCATTGACAGCAAACGTTTTACCAACCTGACGGGCACCACGCACCAGCAAAGGTTTGCGGTTAACCCGGCTTTTCCATTCTGTTAACAATTGGATAACATCCCTTTTCATGCTAAAATACTATTGTGTTATTACATTTTTTAGCAAATGTAGTGCTGTTTTTATTTATTACTACCGCTTATCTCATTTTTCTGCCAGGTGCCAAAGATTCGTTATTCACTTTTTAATGTTTAACCGCAGAGTGCGCTCAGTGTTTCATTTTATTTTTGTACCGTTGTGTTTCCATACACTGCTTTATTCAGATTCTCCACTTCGGCTTTCAACTGGTCGAAACCATCGGCTTTTAAAGTGGGGGCAGCATTTTGTGCTTTTAGTGCTTCTATTTCGGCCTGCTGCTCCTGTATAGCTTTGGTAAGGATATTTGAAGGATTAAAAAGAGCGGATCGCTCGCACAGCGCAATTGGCCGTCATCAAAGCAGAATGCTGTGTGCCATCACCGAAATAATTAAAATTTGCATTCGAAGAATCCCATTGGGAGCCTGACCAATAATTCCTTGTTGCTGAGAATCCTGTAATTGCAACACGACTTACGAACATCAGACCTAATTCGTAAATGGTTGGCATACGCCAATCCGTAAAGTTTTTACCGGCGGTACTGTGGTTGGCCGGGTCACTGACTATTGCCTGAGCATTGTACCAATTAATACCTGCGGTCTGATCCTGGGTTTCGGCAACCAATCCATGTTTCCCATCGGGCGTAACAAAAAATACATACCCGCCCAAATCAGTATTTGAACCAACATTATAGGTAGGACTGCTGCTATTTAATATAGACCAGGCAGAGCCATTGTAATGGTATAAACCCAATGAGCCGTCAGTCTGGTAAACCAGCAAACCTGCAACGGGAGAAGCAATGGCCACTCGTTGAGCCGAAGTCATACGAGGAGGTAAAAAACCTTTGGAACTTGAGTTTACTTCCACTATGGCTGATGCATCTGGCGTTGTTGTTCCGATGCCCACATTGCCGGTATTGTAATAAATATCGCTTCCAGTGGTGGCCCACTGGCTACTAGTGAGTGCATTCCAACTGGCAGTGGTGCCATTTGTGCTCAGGTATTTCCCTGTGTTACTTGTTTGGGTGGGCAACAGGGCATTGATGGCTGCATCGGCAGTCGTTGCGCCGGTGCCGCCATTGGCAACCGGCAGCGTACCGGTAACTCCCGAAGCTAAATTTACGGATGCGCCATCGCCAGCTGCAGTGATACGACCCTGCGCATCAACGGTGATTGTGGCACGGGTGTAAGTTCCCGCTGTAACAGCAGTATTGGCAAGCGAAAGGGTTCCTGTTGTGGTAACAGGTCCACCTGTAAGTCCGTTTCCGGTGGCAACGCTGGTAACCGTACCATTACCGCTACCTGTTCCCACTAAGGTCCAGGTTGAACCGGTGTAATAATAAAAACCGGCAGTTCCATCGGTTTGGTAAATAAGTAAACCTGTTGCAGGGCTGCTGATTAAAGCTTTTTGAGCCGCAGTCATTCGTGGTGTCAGAAAACCTTTGCTTGTTGAACTCACATCGAGCATGGCGCTGCTGTTGGGAGTTGAATTATCGGCATTAATACCCACACTTTGGGCTTGTGCAGAAAAGATCATACCGAAGAGGCACAAGGCCACCATAAAAATTTTCAGATTGCTCATATTTCTGAATTATTAACTATTAATTTATAATTTTTTAGTTTAAAATTCTGTCTAAACACTGACAAAACATCTGATCCTATCCGATAAAAAAAATATTTTGCAAAACTAATATTATCATCAATATTTCATTTTTTTCGGGGGAGAACTTTGTGTCAAATTTGAAATTTGCTACAAATTTTCTAAAAAAATCCTTTTTTGGGACGAATGGAGAGGGAATTTACGAATACGAGAATGTGCTAATGTGCTAATATGCTAATGTGCCAATTTGGGAATGTGCCAATTTGATCCGTCAGACTTCGGCGTGAGCTCAGTCGAACGCAGACGGATGGGAATGGGGTTGAATTCCTCCTTGGAAAAAAAGGGGGTCAGGGAGATTTTGCTTCGCCTCCTATCAGCAAACGGAGAACGGCTCCAGCTCCTTGAACTCATCAACTTATCAACACATCAACTTTGTCTAACGTAATAACAGACAAAACAAATTGATCGAAACAGCCGTTTGCAACGGCCATTTGTTGCTTCAAAAAAACATATTACTTATTGGAGATTATTGACTACTATTTTAGACTCTTCTTCCAGTTTCGCAACAGAAATCTGATAATCGTTGCCTGCCCTTTCAACAAAAATACCTGCCCGGTGATTGAGACTTAAAATCACTTTCCCGTTTTTCCGCAATTCCTTGAAACCCGAACAGGCAAATTTCTGCAGCTTGCCTTGCTCATCGACCGAAATAGCCGCCAACCCTTTGTAGTCTGAAGAATAGGTATCATTGTGAAGAAGAAGTGAGAAAGAGGCTGTCCTGTCTTTTCGAATGGATTGAATATCGGTAAAGAGATAAGAACCGTCCTCGTTCTTGCACCCATCAGCCACCGCATTTTTTTCGATCCCTAATTGGGGAATCGCCTTCATTGAAAATCCATTTACAGTCGCATTCCTGCACAAGAGTGCCATCCTGTCAGCAATCTTATCCCCCATAAAATTATGGGTTGCTGAGCCTTCAATCATCAACTTTCCACCGTTTTTGACGTACGCTTCTAAAAAATGGAGCACAGGCTCTTTTGAATACTGAGGATTTAAAAAGAGTACCGCGTCGAATTGATGACCGCACAAAACAGGTTTATTTTCGGCATTAAGTGTTAGTTTTCCCTCATTAATCAAATCAGTTGGAACCAGTGCATTTCTGTACCCTGCTTTCCAAATTCTGAGCGCTTTCTCTTCAATGTGGAGCCGGTCATTGAGATCATAACTTCCCCGCTGCGATTGGTCAGGAACCCAGTTTTGCAGCGCTTCATTGCCAAAGATAACCAGCAGCTTAATCTCAGGAAGAGAGGGATTAAAGCGGTTCATCAACCGGGCACAGCTTTCCACGGGATTGATAGCCTCTGATGCTTCGGGGGTTTCGAGTCCAATGCCCCATTGCTGATCGTTAAAGGCGTGGTAAAAAGTGCGGATTCCAAACCTTAAATCGGTAAGCGTTTTGGAAGTAAACCGCCTGATATGATAATCGTAATACATAT
>JBAXOA010000176.1:0-6440 GCA_037133495.1 Mariniphaga sp.
ATACAACTGAATTGGGTGTAAAAGGGAGCCCTGCAATGGCTTATGGTATTCCGGATGGCCTGGTACTAAAAGTTGTCCGCAACGGCAATTATGAAATTGTGGCCACCGAAGTAAAACAATTAAAACCAAAAGAGATTGAGCCCATTCTTCCTTCCGAAATGGGTGAAAGCCTTGAGTTACCGCTTTACAAATACCGGATCACGGAGAACCTGGTTACGACCGTCACCATTTTCAACAATGAGCAAATCAGTTTCGGAAACGAGAATACGAATCCGGCCGATTCAGATTCATCAAAAACTTTTAAATATTCTTCAGGAACCGTACTGTTGAAAAAAGTAAAACTACCTGTTGTTCCGGATGATACGGAATTGTTTGTTGAGTTATACCAACATTCAAACGGTGATGCCTATGACCGCACCGGTTCCGTTTTTATGATTCCCCAGGATAAGGAAAAATCATTCCTTGAAGGATTAAAGAACGGCGTTATAAGCCTGCCTGTTTTCCTGGCTAAAAACGGAAAATCCTACCAGGGAGTTACTGCAACAGATAATTATTCACCGCTGGTCGAAATCATGCGATTTTTCACCCCGTTCGGGATTGGTCAGTTCAACGATAAAGTCACTGTTTACGGACAGCATTGGGAAGATTCAACCTATTACAAACAGGAAGTCACCGATTTATTGCCGCTATTGCAGGGAGAGCGCTGGATAGGTGTTTTTATCGGCAATTACGATAAAGGTGGTCACAGGGCCAGCCTCAAACTGAAGTATTACCCGGGAAGTATGGAAGTATCTGATCAGCCTTCTAAAAAATACTGGACTATGCCGCTTTTCAACACGCTGAATGTGATGGAAATGTCGGGGCAGGAATACTGAACCATGTTTGAAAATGATTCACTTGACGTAGATTTGACCATTCCTGAAGGAGTCAAAAATATACAGATGCGCTATATTACGACCGGCCACGGCGGATGGGGCAGAGGCGACGAGTTTAACAGGAAAACGAATACCATATTGATCGATGGTGCAGTTCTGTTTCAGTTCACCCCCTGGAGAAGCGACTGCGCCACTTTCCGCAAATACAACCCGGCATCCGGGAACTTTTGGAACGGGGTAACTTCGAGCGATGGCAGCCGATCTGGCTGGTGTCCGGGAACAGCAACCAATCCGGTGTTTTTCCCGGTTAAAGATATCAAACCCGGAAAACATAAAATTTCGGTGGCCATCCCGATAGGTAAAAATGAAGGAGGGAGTTTCAGCGCCTGGAATGTATCCGGAATCCTGATCGGGGAATACGAATAACTGTTAAAAGCCCGGGTAGAATATTGGTACGGCAAAAGGAACCGCCATGTAAGGTTATTGAAGAAATTCATCCTGTGTCGATGACTCATGACATTGCCAAAAACAGCTATACGTTTGATTTTGGTCGTGAGGTGGCTGGCACAGTCTTTTTTCGCACCAGTGGGAAAGCCGGCACTGCCATTACGATTACCCCGGTTTCTTCGGCCCCCGCAACGGTACTCATTGGCAGTGTGTCGAATAGCAGTTGTAAATTTGTGCTGGCAGGGAGTGAAGTAACTGAAGTTTATGCACCCCGTTTTTATAAGATTGCCATCAATAAGATAGAAATAGCAGGAGCAACACAAACTCCTAAATTAGAAGATGTTAGAGTGCATGTTATATCGGGTGGGTGGGACAAAGCCGGTAGTTTCAGTTGTTCCGACGGGGTTATCAATGCCATGGAAGATATTGTCCGCAGGACCTCGGCCTATTACACAACATTTCTTCCTGACGATCCCACACGAGAATGGAAAGCATGGACACAGGATATTATATGTATGTTTGTTCCAAATACCTATTTATTTGATGCACACCGAATGTATGAACGCTGGCAACTGGACATGGCAGGCGATCAAAGGGAAGACGGTAATGTTCCTAAGAAATCTTATACATTATGATTTACAAAATTATATCAGCGACACTATTTTTAATCTGCATTTATGTTTCTCTTTCAGCGCAACAAATAAACATCATTCCACAGCCCAGGAGGATTGAGATGGGCAATGGCTATTTTATTTTCAACGAGAAAACCCCGATTCTATACAACAATCAGCAACTGAAATTTCTTGCCAAATATACTTCTGAGACCATAAAATCTCTAAATAATACACAAATGTCTGCAAAAAGTCAGGATGGAACGCAGTCCAGTGCTAAAGCCATTAATTTAATCCTTGATCCCCAAATAAATACAGCTAAGGAAGGATACGTTTTAAGCGTTTCTCGCCGGGAAATAAGTATCAAAGCCATCACTGCTCAAGGATTGTTCTACGGAGTGCAAAGTTTGTTGCAGCTCATTCCGGTTAATGGAGATCAAAAAGTACCGGCTCTTGACATTTGGGATGAACCGCTCTTTTCATGGCGAGGATTAATGCTGGATGTAAGCCGTCACTTCTTTACCATTGACGAAGTAAAACGTCTGATTGATCAGATGGTCGTTTATAAATTCAACATCCTGCACATGCATTTGACCGACGACCAGGGCTGGAGACTGGAGATCAAAAGATTACCTGAACTTACCAGAGTTGGAGCATGGCGAGTGCCTCGCACTGGTTTATGGTGGGATCGGGATTGCCCGCAGGAAGGAGAAAAAGCTACATATGGGGGATTTTATACTCAGGAACAAATCAAAGGTCTGATCGCCTATGCCTCCCAACGAAACGTAAATATTTTGCCTGAAATTGATGTCCCGGGGCACAGCCTGGCAGCTATTGCCGCCTATCCATATCTGTCATCGTCTAAATTAACTTATAAAGTGAATCCGGGTTGTGGGTTTTTTGGAAAAGATGATAACTCGCTTTGTGCGGGAAAAGAATCAACTTATGAATTTCTGAATATCGTCTTTTCGGAGGTGGCAGAGCTATTTCCCTTTGAATATATTCACATAGGCGGTGACGAATGTTACAAAGGCTTTTGGGAAAAATGCGATGATTGCAAAAAAGCCATGTCCGACAACGGATTGAAGGATTTAAACCAACTGCAAAGCTATTTCATCAAACGCCTGGAAAAAATGCTACATGAAAAAGGTAAAAAACTGATGGGTTGGGATGAGATTCTGGAGGGTGGTTTGGCTCCTAATGCCACTGTATTGAGCTGGCGCGGAATGGATGGTGGTATTTCGGTTGCTAAGGCAAACCATCATGTGGTGATGAGTCCCACTAATTATGCATACCTCGATTTATACCAGGGCGACCCGGCTATTGAACCGCCTACATACAGCATGTTACGCCTTAGGACGGTATACGATTTTGACCCTGTACCCGAAGGAATCGACGCCACGTTTATCCTGGGTGGGCAGAGAATCCTGTGGACCGAAAGTGTACCGACCTTTCGTGTGATTACCTATCGTGACGCAAAACCGGTTGGCAGGTTGATTACCGTTTCGCTGACTGATTTGGTAAAGAGAATAAAGAACAACTAAATATAAAGTAAAATGAAAGAATCATTCTTAAGTTTTATTTATCAAAAAAATGAGAAAGAAGTATGACCTTGTTTTGTTGTGGTTGCTCTTAGGTGTGGCAGTTCATGCGAAAACAAAGAATGATCCTTTAAAATATGATATAGTTTGGACCACGCCGAGTGACAATTCTTCCGGATCAATGCCGCTGCGGAATGGCGATCTTGGAGTAAATGTCCGGATTGTAAAAACTGGTGATTTGCCTATAAAGAAGGCTTGGCATTTAATTAACCAATAACTATTATTTTTACTTTTAATCATTATTACATTATTTACTATGCATAAGAAAATCCTGGTTATTTCCCTGTTCTTGACAATGCTTGCGGTAACGGTTATTTCCGGATCAGCAGAAAACAGGTACACAAAAAAATCAGTAAGCATCGACTTTGACTCGCCGGGCAGGATGTTTGAAGGGATAGGCACAGTGAGCGCCGGTGCTTCAACCAGGCTGCTTGTCGATTATCCTGAGCCATACCGCAGCAATATCCTCGATTTCTTATTCAAACCTTCTTTCGGAGCAGGATTCACCTATCTGAAAGTTGAGATAGGAGGAGACGGCAATTCCACCTGCGGTTCAGAACCCAGCTTTGCCAGGACAAGGGAGGAGCTGACATCCCCAAACTATCTCCGCGGCTACGAATACTGGCTGATGAAGGAGGCCCGCAAGCGAAATAACAAGATTGAGCTTGATGCCCTGGAATGGTGCATGCCGGGATGGTTCACAAACAATAAAGTGTGGTCTCAGGATAATGCCGACTATATTGCCGGATTTATAAAGGGGGCCCGCGATTTTTGGAAGCTCGATATGACTTATATTGCCGGGAGCTGGAATGAGCGTAATTATGACCGTGACTGGATCGTCAATGTCCATCGTCGGACACTGAATAGGAGCGGTTTTCAGGGGATTAAAATAGTCGGACCCGAAGGGTGTGTTTTAAGCGATACTTATGAAAAATTATTAATTGATGATCAACTTAAAAAAACAATATGTGCCGTTAGTGAACATTATTTGGTTAGCTATATGTTCAATGACGGCTCTCCCGATTCTGCCAGAATAAGTAGCGCCATCAAAAGCGGCATTCCCATTTGGACGGGAGAGGATTTTTCCCTTCCTGGTAAACCATGGGACTATACGCTTTACATGGCTAAGAACATCATCAAGGGGTATCTGAAGCAAAAAGCAGTAAAGGTAAATGTGTGGTGCCCGATAGCCTCCATGGCAGACAATTCATGCTTCAGCAATACAGGGATAATGAAGGCCGCCGAACCATGGTCAGGGTACTACGAGGTATGGCCGGCAATATGGGGAATCGCGCATTTCAACCAGTTTGTAAAGCCGGGCTGGTTTTTTGTAGAAAGCGGTTGCGGTACACTTGAAGGTGACGGCGTTTATGCAACATATAAAAAACCCGGAGAAAACAAGGATTTCAGTATTGTGATAGTAACAGGGAGCCGGTGCCAGAACCTCAGATTCAATTACAAAGGTATGCCCGGAGGGACACTTCACGTCTGGCGATCCGATGCAAACGATCAGTTCATACAAGTAAAGGACATTCAGCCTGTGAAGGGTTCATTCTCGTTTCAGGCAGATCCCGGAACCATTTATTCAATAACGACCACAACAAGCCAGACCAAAGGTTTTTATCCTGTGCCTGAAAGAAAATCCTTTACTACTGATTATTTCGAGGATTTTGAAAGTTATTCGCTGTCGGAAGCGCCTCTTACAGCAAAATATATCTGGGACAATTCAGGTTCGTTTGAAATCGTTGGTGACGGTGGCGGTAACAAGTGCCTCAGGCAGATGGTAAACAATGCATTGATAGGATGGATACCTGATAATTGTGCTCAGACATTCGTAGCTCAGGGTCGGGAATGGGAAAACGGTGAAATTTCGTCAGATGTTCTGGTAGAAGAGAATGCATTCGATGGGTTAGGTTATGGAGGAATAATGATAAGAGGTTCTTATGACAGGCATGGACAGGCAGATATTCCTTTCGGATACCGCCTGTGTGTTTATTATGACGGGAAATGGAAACTGCTTACAAAGACGAAAACTCTTGCAGAAGGGGAAATTTCAGTTAAAGGATGGCACAACCTGAGGCTCGCAATAAAAGGTAAAGATATAAAGGCATACATAGATAAAAAATTAATGGCTGAGGTGTCTGATGATTCCTATTCATTGGGAGCTGCGGGTCTTGTTTCAGGATGGAACCATTCAAAGTTCGACAACCTCAGAATCAGTTTCACACCTCCACAAGGGGTACTTATCTCAGAATGGAAAACGGCCTCAGCCTCATCTGAGTCGGGAAACAGGTTTGAGACTGCGAGGCAGGCTTTCGACGGCAATTCCCTGTCGGCATGGAAAGCAGGAGGCATTAAGACACCTCAATGGCTACAGGTCGATCTGGGCAGTCAACATGATCTGGTCAGGATTGAGACGTTTGTCGATTCGACACAGAAGGTGAACAAATACAGAATAGACTATTCAGCTGATGGCAAAAAATGGATTGTCTATGCTGATAATACTGGCAATACAGTTTCCAGGATCCCATGTTATATTGATGAAAAAGAGGCAAAAGCTCGATACGTCAGACTGACTTTCGGGGAAACAGATGGAACAACCCCATGTGTTTATGCTTTTAATGTTTTCGGGAAAAATTAGAATTCCTGATGTCTGATTCTCAAACATTGTATAACAACACTTTGATGCTCGAACGATTTATGGGCGTGTTTGGTATTAACCCAAACACGAGTAAAAATCAAAAAATTTTCAAAGAACTCTTGATCTTTGGCAAAATTGCCGCTTAAATTTGACGTTTTATTGATTACTTTTTTATATAAATAAACAATCTCTAAGTTATGAAAAGTCATCCTTTTTCAGCTTCGCGCCGTAAGTTTTTACAAACCTCCGTAACCGCTGCAATTGC
>JBAXOA010000177.1:0-6323 GCA_037133495.1 Mariniphaga sp.
ACCTGTGTTATCTTCATTCGTGTTTGCGAAGCGCAGATTCATGGGTGTTTCATAAAATTCTAGGGCTTTCTTTTATTGATTTCGTCCCGGATTTCCGAAGCCTTTTCATAGTCTTCATCGGTGATAGCAACGTCAAGAAGTTCGTTAAGTTCCTCGATGGAATATTCTGAGTAATCGATATGTCTTACTGAACCTTTTTGCATATTTTCGAAATCCTCAGGTTCGTTGCTTACTTCGCCAACATCGTCGAACTCCATAATAATTCCGGCTTTTTCGATGATCTCTTCTGTTGTGAAGATAGGGCACTCAAATCGAAGTGCCAATGCGATAGCATCTGATGTTCTTGAGTCCACTCTTATGCGGTTTGTATTCTGAACACAAACAATCTCAGCATAAAAAATCCCTTCTTCCAATTTGTGAATGAAAACTTCGGCAATCTCAATATTGAAGGCCAGCGCCACATTCAAAAACAAATCGTGTGTGAGTGGCCGGGGTGGCTTCAACCCCTCAAGCTGTATAGCAATTGCCTGTGCTTCAACTGCCCCGATAATGATTGGGATTCTCCTGTTTCCATCAGCTTCAGAAAGCACAAGAGCATAAGCGCCTGTCTGCGTCTGACTGTATGACAAGCCAAGAATATTTAATTTTACTTTTTTCATCACAAAAATGAAATGGATTGATGAGCGAACAAAGATAAAAATAGTTTTCCGTGAATCTTATTTTGTTCTGACAAAAACCAATGTAGTATTCTTTTTTCCTGACTCCCGTTCATCCATTTCGAACTGATCGAAGCTTTTAATTAACGGCACGAGCTTTTTAAATCCGTAATTCCGGGGATCAAAATCAGGTTGTTTCTTCAGTATCAGATTGCCAAGGTCACCTAAAAAAGCCCAGCCATTTTCATCAGCAAGATCATTAATACTGTCAAAAATAACCTTGGCCAACCCTTTACTCGCTATTTCGATCGGATTAATCGGGGGCGTTTGGGCAGTCTCTTTTATCTTTGCCTTGGTTTTAGATTTAATTTTGGAGGTTACAATCTGCTTTACAACTGGTTCCGCAGGTTTAAGAATTTCGAGATAAATGAACTTATCACATGCGGCGATAAATGGAATTGGAGTTTTTTTCTCTCCAATACCATAAACCTTCATCCCGGCTTCGCGAAGTCGGGTGGCAAGCCGCGTAAAATCACTGTCACTCGAAACGATGCAGAATCCATCAACACGACCCGTGTAGAGAATATCCATCGCATCAATGATCATTGCCGAATCTGTGGCGTTTTTCCCTGTAGTGTAACTATATTGCTGAATGGGTGTTATACCGTTTTCCAAAAGTACAGTCTTCCAGCCGGCTACAGTTGGCTTAGTCCAGTCACCGTAAATTCTCTTAAATGTGGGAGTTCCATATTTCGCAATTTCTGCCAGCATCCCACGGACATTCGAATAAGGAACATTATCGGCATCGAACAACACAGCTAAACGCGGATCTCTGGTTAATTCCATTTTAATATATTTTGAACTTTAAAAAATTTATTCCAAGCCTCTGCGCAACAACAAAGAGTGGATATCGGGAGTTTTACCTCTGAACCGGGTATAGATGGTCATCCCTTCATCCGAACCACTTTTAGTCAGTAATTCGCGAAACTTTAAAGCCAATGCCGGATTGAAAAGCACACCACTCTCTTTAAAAGCCTGGAATGCATCGGCATCAAGCACTGCAGCCCAAATATACACATAATATCCTGCTGAATAACCTCCACTGAAAATGTGTGAAAAATAGGTACTTCTGTACCGGGGGAGAATTTCAGGGATAAGTCCTTTCTTAACCAATGTTTCATTTTCAAAGGCTTGTACGTCAGAAATCAAAGGGATGGCGGGTGTATGATATTTCATGTCGAGAATCGATGCTGCCAGGTATTCAACAGTTTCGAAGCCTTGATTAAATTGCCGGCTCTTTTCAAGTTTGGCAATTAATGCATCAGGTATTGATTCGTTTGTCAGATAGTGCTTTGCATAGGCTTTTAATACCGAAGGTTCAGAAGCCCAATTCTCCATGAACTGCGACGGCAACTCAACAAAATCACGTGGCACGTCCCCTGCGGTTCTGTCATAAGGCTGATCCTGAAACAGGCGGTGAAGTGCATGCCCAAATTCGTGGAACATAGTGGATACTTCGTCGAAACTCAATAAAGCAGGAACGTTTCCGGCGGGACGTGTAAAGTTCATTACCATTGAAACCACGGGGGTGATTTTCTTTCCTTTGCGATATTTCTGAGAACGGTAAGTCGTGCACCACGCCCCTGCCCTTTTACCATCGCGCGGATGGAAATCCATGTATAAAACTCCCAGATGGGAACCATTGGCCTCTTTTACTTCAAAGGCAACAACTTCGGGATTATAAACAGGAATATCTGCTCGCTTTGCAAAAGTGATCCCGTATAATTTATTTGCAACATAAAACATCCCTTTCTCCGTATTCTCAAGGCTGAAATACGGTTTGAGCTCTGATTCATCCAGATCATATTTCGCTTTACGCAATTTTTCAGAATAGAACCACCAGTCCCACGACTGGATTTTAAATTTTCCACCTTCTTTTACAACAATAGCCTGCATCTCCTGAAGCTCGGTTTTGGCACGGCTCAATGCCGGAACCCAAAGTTTCTGAAGAAAAGCATCAACTGCCTCAGGAGTCTGTGCCATATTTTCGGCGATTACAAAAGCAGCGAAATTTGGATATCCCATCAACTTTGCTTTTTCATCACGCAACTGAACAATTTTTTTTATTATTTCTTTATTGTCTGAGCTGTTGCCATTATCTCCACGTTTAAAGTATCCGCGATAGAGTTTCTCACGTAAATTGCGATTCGTCGCATATTGAAGAAAGGGCAGCATACTTGGCTTTTGCAAAGTAAAGCTCCATTTACCCTGATTCCCATCCTTTTTCGATTGAATAGCAGCACCAGCGATTACATCCGCCGATAAACCATCCAGATCCTTTTGATTATCGACAACTAGTCTGAAATTTTTATTCGTCTCTGCCAGTACATTTTCGCCAAATTGAAGGCTCAGTCCGGATAGTGATTCGTTGATTGTCCGAAGTTTTGTCTGATCCAGCGTAGATAGATTTGCACCTCCCCGCTTGAAATCAATAAAAATCTTCTCTACGACTCTCAGCTGATCAGCATTAAGGCCAAGGTCAGCTCTTCTGTCGTAAACACTTTTAATCTTTTTAAATAATTGAGGATTGAGCATAATATTATCACTGTGCTTCGAAAGAAGGGGCGTAATCACTCTGGCCAATTTCTGAATTTCAGGACTGGTATTGGCGCCATTCAGATTTGAAAAAACTCTCGATACTTTTGAGAGAAATTCGCCTGAATTATCATACAACAAGATAACATTATCAAAATCAGATACTTCTGAATTTTTTACAATTGCATCAATTTCAGCAACTTGCTCTGCTATCCCCGCTTCAATGGCTGGTAAAAAATGTTCCGGTTTAATGGAATCAAAAGGAGGAACCTGAAATGGTGTCTTATACTCCTTAAAAAAAGGATTATTTAATTGCATTGGATTCTCATTTTTCTGTGCAACCGATCCCAGCGATATCACCAGACCGGCGAAGGAAATCATCAGTAAACGCATATCAAATATTTAAATTTTTAAGGGGGTTAAGTTAATGCTTTCGAAATACAATGAACATGATTTAGGATAGGAAAGCAAAAGGCATAAAACAAGTAATATTTTTATCGGAAAACGTTTTGCATTTCAAAAATATATTTAGATATTTGCCTAATTATATAATCATAAACAGATGAACATTTTCTTCAAGGCATTAAATGACCCGACACGACGAGAGATTCTTGAGCTGCTGAATAAGCGGGATCTTACCGCAGGCGAAATTGCCGATCGGTTCAAAATGACCAAGCCAAGTATTTCACACCATCTTGATCTGTTGAAACAGGCAGGATTGGTAATCTGTGTGAGGGAAGGTCAGTTTCAAAAATATTCCATCAATACGACAGTTTTCGATGAAATTGTAAAATGGATGATTCAATTCAACAATAAATAAAAATGATCAATAATATGAAAATTCAAAAATTCCTCAAAGAGCTGATTCTTATTATCCTGACATTTATTCCGATTATTTATCTGATAGTTAACTGGAGTGCTTTACCCGATCAGATGCCGGTTCATTTCGACTTTAACGGGGAGCCTAATGGCTACGGATCGAAGTTTGTATTTATTTTCCTGCCGGCCGGACTCTATTTTTTAATGTTTGTTTTACCGGTTATCGATCCCCGTAAAAGTAATTATGAAATTTTCAGCAGCACCTATTATAAATTAAGGATCATTTTGTGTCTTCTGATCGGTCTGATCGATACAGTTATAATCTACAATCAATTGCATGGAATTGCGAAAATGGGATCAAGCATCCCTGTCGCAGTATTTTTGATCATTACTTTATTTGGAAACTATATGGGCAATATCAGGCCTAATTACTTCGTTGGGATAAAGGTTCCGTGGACACTAAATAATGATGAGGTGTGGGTCAAAACTCATCGTTTAGCCGGAAAACTGTGGTTTTGGGGAGGACTGGTTGGTGTTGCCACAATTTTTCTCATTAAAAACCCTTCGGCTGTATTGATTTCAATAGTCATTGTAATTTCAGTCGTACCCATTGTCTATTCTTATATCATTTACCAAAAGATTGAAAAAGATCTTTAATTGTTTTTGCCACAAATTGTTCGGGTTAATTTCGTTTAAATAAATAACGCCATGAAAAAAATTTATTTTATTTTGCTGATTTCCATGATTTCCTGCGCTGATTTACACGCTCAGACCGAAAAGACAGTTACACTTAAAACGGCAACCGGCGATCTGGAAGGAACACTTATGCTGCCTGATCAAAACACTTCGAATACAGTAGCGCTAATAATTGCAGGGTCGGGTCCTACTGACCGCGACGGAAATAACCCTGCTATGAAGAACAACTCCCTTAAGATGCTTGCAGCAGAATTAAATAAAATTGGAATAGCTTCACTGAGGTACGATAAAAGAGGAATTGGGAATAGCCGTAATGCCGGACTTAAAGAGACGGATCTCCGTTTCGATAATTATGTCGAGGATGCTAAATCATGGGCTGGCTACCTGAAGAAGGAGGCTAAATTCAGTTCCATAGTTATAATTGGTCACAGCGAAGGTTCCTTGATTGGAATGATCGCATCGCAGGATAATAGTATCA
This sequence comes from Mariniphaga sp., assembly GCA_037133495.1. Classification (GTDB taxonomy): domain Bacteria; phylum Bacteroidota; class Bacteroidia; order Bacteroidales; family Prolixibacteraceae; genus JAAFHB01. Next base: position 5,245 of record JBAXOA010000177.1, read on the forward strand.
GCAAATTTATTTCCTTAGCCGGGGCCGGACAGGCCGCGGACAAAATTATCAGAGAACAGCTAAAGAATCAGCCACCAGCTGCAACAATTGAGGTAAATGCAATTCTTGATGAATTGGTAAAGGGGAAAATAGTGGCGAATACACCTCCACAGCTGAATGCTATATTTCGTCAGTCTGTTCAGCCTTACATGATTTCATGGATCAAATACGATCCGCAAAAAGAAATTGCAAAATTGAAGATTCCTGTTCTTGTTTTGCAGGGAACGACAGACATTCAGGTTAGCCTTGATGATGCGAACCGGCTTGCCAAGGCGCTTCCAAAGGCTAAATTGGTTATCATTGAAGGAATGAATCACATTTTGAAGTCCGCACCATCAGACAGGCAAATGAATATGCTCACTTATACTCAACCCGATCTGGCACTTAAGAAAGAACTTATTGATCATATCTCAGCCTTTATAAATGGAAAATAAAGCTGTCATCCATTGTACAATTAATCATTCCAATCTGATTTTGAATGTTTTTTTGTTGTCTTTTACCTTTCTTATGTAACTATTTTGCTATATTGGCAGCCGAAAAGCAGGACATTATATTATAAAACTACGAATGAACCATTCTATCTTTTCAACTGTTATGTAACATTATTGGATTAAATCTTAATTTGTTTGCATTTTGCCAAATCTTAGAATTCTTTTGGTTTTCCTTCTCCTCTTCTCCAAGTGGCCTGCCGTGGCACAACCAACCAGTATCAGGGTTGATAAACGAATTGCAAATGGAAATACAGATACCATTAATGTAAATTACCTTAATCAGCAATGTTGGTCACTGAGGGCTACGAATCCAAAATCAGCAATTGCAATCGGATTGGAATCTCTGAAAATGGCTCAGATAATTGAATTCAACAAAGGCGTGGCGCAGGCAATGAACTATCTCGGCATTTGCTACTTGCGCCTTGGAGACTCTCCCACTGCCTCGCATTATTTTTTCAAAACCCTTTCATTTGCGGACAGTTTAAATCTCACGACACTAGTGTCTATTAATAATTGTTAAATACAATTCTAACTTACATATTATCAGTA
>JBAXOA010000178.1:0-6280 GCA_037133495.1 Mariniphaga sp.
GAGACATTGGTCACAACAGGTCAGGTTATTCTGGCTGGGGAGATTAAATCGCAAACTTACGTCGATGTGCGGGAAGTTGCCCGCCGGGTGATCAACCGGATTGGTTATACAAAGGCAGAATATCAGTTTGATGGCGATTCTTGCGGGGTTTTGACTGCCTTACATGAACAATCACCAGATATTAACCGTGGCGTGGATAAGGTTGACCGCGAAAACCAGGGAGCGGGCGATCAGGGAATGATGTTTGGTTATGCATCGTCAGAAACCGAAAATTATATGCCTCTATCGCTTGATTTATCTCATCTGCTGTTACTGGAACTTGCGGCCATTCGCCGCGCCGGAAAGGTAATGACTTATCTGCGTCCTGATTCAAAGTCGCAGGTGACGATCGAATATGACATCAATAACAAACCGGTAAAAGTTCATACCATTGTTGTTTCAACCCAGCATGACGAATTCCTTCAGCCTGAAAATAATTCAGCCGAAGCGCAGGCCAAGACCGATCAGGCCATGTGCGACAAGATCAAGGAAGATGTTCAAAATTTCCTGATTCCTGCAATTATCGCAAAATTACCTGCTCATATTCAGGTCTTATTTAATCCGGGATATATCCTTTATGTGAATCCCACCGGAAAATTTGTTATTGGCGGTCCTCACGGCGACACCGGGCTTACCGGACGTAAAATAATTGTTGATACTTACGGTGGCAAAGGAGCGCATGGTGGTGGTGCTTTTTCAGGAAAAGATCCGTCAAAAGTTGACCGCTCTGCCGCCTATGCAGCACGGCATATCGCGAAAAACATGGTTGCGGCAGGCATTGCCGATGAGATTTTAGTCCAGCTTGCCTATGCAATCGGAGTAGCACAACCTGTGAATATCTATGTAAATACTTATGGAACTTCGAAAGTAGCGATTAATGACGGCGAAATTTCTGAAAAAATAGCCTCATTATTTGATCTTCGTCCTTACGCCATTGAATTGAGATTGAAGCTTCGGAATCCAATTTATGAGGAGACAGCTGCCTATGGTCACATGGGTCGTACTCCTCAGACAATAACTAAAAAGTATTCGTCACCTTACTTTGGTGAATTGGTAAAGGAAGTTGAACTTTTCACATGGGAGAAACTTGATTATATCGATAAAATCAAGGCCATCTTTAAAGTGTAAGTTATCGGAAAGATGTATTGTCGCAATTTTATTGTACTAAAAAATTGAACATTGATCCGCCAATTGGCGGAGAGCATTGATAATTGATAATTATTCAACTCCTGCTAACAAAAAATAAGCCGGGTAAATTCATTCAGAATTACCCGGCTTTATTTTTGATGAGAATTATTAATTCTCGTATTGGCAAATTAGCCCTTAAAAACTAATATCCCAGATTCCAGCCGACTTCTCGAGTTCAACCAGTGCCACAGCGCGGTTGAAAAGCGTTTCGTAATAATTAATCTGCGTGTCGTTATAGGTTCGCTGGGCATTAAGGACTTCAAGTAAGGAAGTCTCTCCTCGGTTATAGCTATAGATCTTCCCCTTTCGAACGTCGAGCGCATTCTCAAGTAATCCATTATCGAAACTATCGACCTGCTTACATAATGCCTGATATTGCTGCATCGCTTTTGCAATTTCGGTTCGAATCTGTAATTCAGCTTTTTTGTACAACTCTTCCGATTGCGACACCTGGAACTGAGCCATCTTAATTGCCCCTTTGTAGTAATTCGAAAATTTAAGCGGGATAGCGATACCTGCTGAAATTGTTGTGGCCGTAGGACCCGAATTTGCTGGCGGATACGAGGCCCCAACGCCAAGAGAAAGGTCAAGATCGATGTTCCGTTCTTTATGAGCCAGCTTTAAGGCTTTGTCTGCCACCTGTTTGTTGCGAAGAGCGGCAAGCAGGTCGGCTCTGTTATTCTGAGCCTCAACGATCAAATCTGACATGACAAACGATCGGTGCTTAAAGCGTAAATTCCCGTCAGGAATCAATACAGTATCTTCTTTTATCGCTCCGGTCATCAACGAAAGCTGTGTAAAAGAATTCCTGAGATATGCCTCAGCCTGCAATAATTCATTCAATAATGAGCCGGCTTCCAACTTGCTTTGCAGCGCATCGATAGCCATTATACTCCCCAGCTTGAGACGAAGGCTATCGGCTTCCGAGAGTCGTTTCATGGTTTGGTAAGAATTCAACTTAACGGTAAAAAGCTGCTTTTGCTTTAGAGCTTCCAGAAATGCAATGGCCGATTCAGCCTCCAGATTTCGGAAAAAATCAGCTAACATAGCTTTTGACAGTTCATATTCACTTCTGGCCAGATCGATTCTGGCCTTTCTTTTTCCAAATAATTCAAGGGTCGTACTAATTCCGGAAGAAACACCCCGTCCGGTTGTTAAATGGTCTTCACGATCTCTGCTCATTCCAAAAGACAAGGTAGGATCGGGGAATACTTTTGCCATTTCTATCGCAGCATCCGCTTTGCTTACTTCAAACCGCTCGGCAGCATAATCAAGGTTCTGTTTACTGATCAGATCCATATAGGTTTCAAATCGTAGAGGGTTTCGTTGAAAAGCTGTATCTATTTGTGAGTATGCTGTTTGAATCTGACTTAACAGACCTATCAGGACTAATGTAATTAATTTCATGGCAATAATTTAATTTTTCACTGTTTCAGGGGTTTCTTCATCCGACCATTTTTTCTCCATCATAAAATACATTGCGGGAAGAACATAAAGTGTTACCAATGTTGCAAACAACAAACCATAAACGATAACTGTCGCCAGTGGACGCTGAACATCAGAGCCGATACCAGTCGAGATTGATGCAGGAAGTAATCCGAGTACCGCTACTGTCGCGGTCATTAGTACGGGTCGTAACCTGTTTGCGGCTCCGGAATTAACAGCGTCTTTCAATTTCATTCCGTGCCTTCGCAAAGCATTCATTTGAGAGATCATGATCACTCCATTTTGAATTGAGACTCCAAAAAGGGCAATGAACCCGACGGCCGAGGATACATTGAGTGTCATTCCGCGGATGTTAAGTGCCAGCATTCCTCCAAAAAGGGCTAATGGGACGATACCCATCAGTAAACTGGCCTGACGAAGTTTTCCAAAGGCACCAAAAAGCAGCAAAAACATGATCCCGAGTGCCAGGGGAACAATAAAACCCAAACGGGCGTAGGCTCTGTTCTGATTCTCGAATTGTCCGCTCCATTTAATTGTACACCTTTCGTGGTTATATTTCACATTGGCGGCAATTTTCTTTTGGGCGACATTTAGAAATTCAGTAAGATCGATTCCTCTGAGGTTTACACGCAAAGTGACGTATCTCTTGTTCATCTCCCTTGTAATCAAACTTGCTCCGGTACTAAGCTGTATATCTGCAACCTGAGAAAGAGGTATCTTGGCTCCTGAACCGGAAGTGAGCATTAGGTTACTAATTTTTTCGGGTGTATTCCGGCTATTTTCATTATAACGGCAAATCACATCATAAACCTTATTACCGATAAAAATCTGTGAAATGGCTTTACCTCCGATTGCAACTTCAACCAATTCGGCCACATCAGACACATTCAATCCATATTGAGCGATCTTGTCACGATTGGCATGAATTTGTAACTGTGGCAATGATGGTTCCTGATCAATAGCCAGATCAACAGCACCTGGAATTGTTTTCAACACATCCAGCACATCTTCGGCTACATGCCTTGTTTCCTTCAGATCTTCACCATAAACTTTTACAGCAAGATCGCAATGTGTTCCGGCAATCTGGTCCATAACCATATCGATAATGGGCTGTGAAAAACCAACAGAGAAACCTGGTGTGGCTTTAAGTTCCTTAGCCATCTCTTCAATCAGATCACTTTTTTTCTTCCCGTTCTTCCATTCATTATATGGCCTCAGTCCAATAGAACATTCGATATGTGAAAGTGAAAACGGGTCGACCCCTTCATCGTCGCGGCCAGTCTGAATCATCACATAAGTCACTTCCTCATGCTTAATCAGACGCTGACGCAGTGTGTCGCTCATTGTCTTGGATTTATCGAGCGATATTCCCGGGGGAAGCTGCACTTGAAGCCATATTGATCCTTCATCCAGTGTTGGAAGGAAGTCTTTGCCTACAGTAAAAGTCAGAATCGCAGCGGCAGCCAGAATTACACCCAAAGGGGCAAAAACAGATGTCGGTTTAGCGATAATTTTTGAAATCTGACGTTTATAAATTGCGGAAAGCCTGGCCATCCATTTATTTTCATAGGTCTTTTGCGGTCTTTTATAGAGGACAAAGGCCAATCCCGGGATCAGGAATAATGCGACCATCAAGGCGCCCAATAGTGCATAGCCCACGGTAAATGCCATTGGTGTGAACAGTTTTTTCTCCACGCGTTCGAAGGCAAATAATGGCAAATAGGCAGTTATAATAATGATTGATGAAAAGAAAACCGGTTTTGCAACCTCAAGCACCCGATCGACGATTGAATGTTCTTCAAAAATCATATCGGGGTGATCCTCTCTTTTCTTTAGTATTGTCTCCATCATCACGATGGCTCCATCGACAATAATTCCAAAATCGATTGCCCCAAGCGAGAGAAGATTGGCAGGGATATCGGTAAGCAGCATGAGTAAAAAAGCAATCAGCAGGGCAATAGGAATTGTAATTGCGACCAACAAAGCACCTCGCCAGCTTCCTAAGAAAACGATCAATACAATCAGTACGAGGAGAATTCCTTCAAGCAATGTATGCGAAACCGTTGTTAAAGTTGTACCTACCAGGTCAGTTCTGTCGAGAAAAGGGTGAATGACTACCCCTTGAGGTAAGATCCCGTTATTGAGTTCGTCTATTGATTTTTTGACCTCTTCAATCACTTTTGACGGATTCTGGTACCTCAGCATCTGAATTACTCCTTCAATACTTTCAGGATAATTTCTGGTTTTGTCTGAAAAACTCAGTGTCCCTTTTCGTTCCAGATTACCATATTTCAGATCTCCAAGATCTTTGATAAAAATAGGAACTCCTTTTACAGTTTTCACTACGATCTCACCAAGATCGCTTAAATCTTTCACTAGTCCAATACCGCGGATTACATAACTCAGATCGCCTCGGTAGAGCATGCTGCCTCCGGCATTGGTGTTATTTTTCGCAATCTTATCAGACACATCCGATAAGGTTAACCCATATTGCTCGAGCTTTACAGGATCGATCTCAATCTGAAACTGCGTTGTGATACCTCCAAAGTTACCCACATCGGCGACGCCTGTTACCTGTTTAAGCCTCGGGATGATAACCCATTTATTTAAATCTGTCAACGCCCTCAGGTCATGACCTTTACTTTCGATGATATATCGAAATATTTCTCCGGTAGGGGAAGTTAAGGGATTTAGTCCGGGCACTGCGCCATAAGGAAGCGTAACTCCTGTAATTCGCTCTTGTACACGTTGTCGTGCCCAATAATCATCTGTTTTATCTTCGAAAATGAGGATAATAATCGATAACCCAAAAGCGTTTTTACTCCGCATCATGTGCATTCCAGGCAAACCATTTAGTTCGCGTTCGAGCGGAATAGTAATTTGCTGCTCGATTTCTTCGGCTGCAAGACCCGGAACTTGGGTAATCACCTGGACGGTAACATCGGCTATATCGGGATACGCTTCAATAGAAAGCTGCCTCCATGAATAAAACCCTAAAAGGCAGATCATGAAAAACAAGGCCACCATCATCCATCGTTTTCGGATGGCCAATAAAATAATTCCGTGCATAAATAATTATTTAGCTTCGAGTAAATAATATGCACCTTCCGTAACAATCTCTTCATCAGGCCTTAATCCCGATTTAATTAATATTCTGTCGTTATCGGTTCCAGAAGTATTTATTAATCTTTTCAGGTATTCGTTTCCTTTAGTCTTCACGAAGACAAAGCTGCTCTCCTCTAATTGCAGGATTGCACTTGCGGGAATCAGAATTGAATTATCGGCCTTTTCAGAGAACTTAACTGTTGCATACATTCCCGGTTTCAGGTTGCGTCCTTTATTCTCGCATTCAATAAAAACCTCCACCGATCGGGTCTCTATATCCAACATTTCACTAATATGATAAACAATTCCCTGAATAATCAACCCTGGGATACCTCCAACTTCAATTTCTACCTCATCAGATTCATGCACACAATTAATATCCTTCTCCTTTAATTGGCCAACGACCCAGACTTTGCTTAGTTCTGCAACGAGCACGACCGGTCCTGCATCTTCGCGCAGGTACTGACCAATCACCAGATTATCTGATACAATCTCGCCGGCG
>JBAXOA010000179.1:0-6260 GCA_037133495.1 Mariniphaga sp.
GACCCCCTGATTATGAGTCAGATGCTCTAACCAACTGAGCTATAGGCCCTCAAAATTCGTTCTTGAATTTCGGTGTGCAATTTTACTCAATTGTACCGTATTCTGCAACTATTTTACAGCAAATTATATCGTAGGAATCACTTTTAGCAGAATGTCAATCACATTGTGGACATTATGGCCAAAAACCCGGAGAATCTCTTCCCACGATACAGGCATTTCTTCCTCTTTCCAGCTGTCATAGTCGGTTGCCATTGCGATGGCTGCATACGGGATCCCAAGCTCATTGGCCAGGATACATTCCGGTGCAGTACTCATATTGATTAGATCACCACCCCAGCTGCGAAACATCCGTGATTCCGCACGCGTGGAGAACCGTGGCCCTTCAATCGTAAGTATGCAACCGCCGGAATGAAGAACCAAATCAAGTTCACGACCTGCTGCTATCAGTTTTTCTCTCAGCGATTTATCGAATGGATCTGCCATCGGGGTATGCTTCATCTCATTGGATAAAAATTCCTTGAAAAATGTAGTTTCACGATGTCGCGTAAAATCAATAAACTGATCCGGAATTACCAGATTCCCTCTGCCAATGTTTTCGCGAAGACTGCCACATGCGGTAGTCGCCAGGATATGACTGCATCCCAACTGCTGAATGGCATACAGATTTGCCCGGTTGTTGACTTGTGAGGGTGTGATGGTATGGTCTCTTCCATGACGTGACAGCAAGACGACTTCCACTGTTCCAATTGTTCCGCAAATAAAATCAGAGCTTGGATCACCGTAAGGAGTCTTCAATGTAACACGCTCAGCATTGAGCAGGATTTCAGGATTTTCGAGTCCTGATCCTCCAATAATCGCTATTTTGGTCATGGATAGAAGTATTAAGTAATTGTCAATTAATAAAATTCAATGATCTTTATTCATCCTGCAAAGCGAGCATGGTAAGCACTGCTTCCTCTACCGTTTTCCCGAATGAGATAATTCCTTCAATATGACCGCCCATCACGATCACTTTTTTTATTTGTGTTTCCTCAATCTTTATCACCCGCATAATTTCAATAGCCATTTCGGGAGTACCATATTGAACCCCTTTATTCGTTGTTGGAAGAATATCCAGGTACTTTTCCCATAATTTTCGGCTGTGTATATGAACAACAGCACCAACTTCGGAGTTAGCAGTATATATGGCCGAATGACTCATGCTTTCAGCTGACGCTTTTATTAAACCTCTGCACCATACGGTATTGGAAAGGAGGTCGCATTTTTCCACCAAAGGATAATGAATCACATCGAGTTCCGGTATTCCTCCTGTTGAGGTGCCGGAGATATAAAACTGATCGCTTTCTGGTACACGGACCGATATATTTCCGTAACCAATTCCGTCAGGATAAGCTCCAATGAGACATTTCATCCACAGTTCATTTCTCCAATTGTTTAATGGGATAAAGAGTTCAGACGGTATTGTAATCATTTCGGAAGTCAGATGGCAATGGAACTTAACGTACCCATCATGAGACTGTAAATTATTCATGAAAATTATGTGTTATGTATACGAGTTATTGGGTTCATAAGTCAATGGGATGTGAATTATGGATCATAAGTTGAGTAGTTCCCAGCATCTTCAAATTAAAATATAGGAATATTGTCTCATAGCATTTTTCCGATTGATTTTTCAGGGAATAAATTCAGTATCTCCTTTTGATTCGCTTTGCAAATGCCTCTTTCGGTAATCAATGCGGTAATGTATCTTGCCGGAGTTACATCAAAACCATAGTTTGCAACCGGAGATAACTCGTTGACAATTCTGATTTTTCCAATTTGACCATTTTCCAGTTTACCTTCCATATAACTAACCTCTTCTGCATCTCTTTGCTCAATTGGTATTTCGCGGATTCCGTCTTTCATGGTGAAATCAATGGAAGAGGAGGGAAGCGCTGCATAAAATGGAATTTTGTTATCGAAAGCAGCAAGTGCCTTAAGGTATGTACCTATTTTATTGGCTACATCGCCCGATGAGGTGGTCCGGTCGCTTCCCACAATGCAAAGATCAACCAATCCATGTTGCATCAGGTGACCACCTGCATTATCAGGAATTACCGTGTGAGGGACACCCTCCTGCGAAAGTTCCCAGGCTGTGAGCCGTGCTCCCTGGTTCCGGGGACGAGTTTCATCGACCCAAACATGGACTGGAATTCCTTTTTGAAAAGCTTTATATATGGGTGCGGTAGCTGTTCCCCAATCGATGCAAGCCAGCCATCCGGCATTGCAATGGGTGAGAATATTGACAGGCTGACCATTTTTTTCTTTGCTGATGGATTCAATGAGTTCATAACCATGATTTCCAATGGCTTCAGACCATGTTATTTCTCTGTTTTTCATTTGATTAGCCACTTCTAACGCTTTATTGCAAGCGTTCTCCTTATCGGGACAATCAACAAGTAAACTGATTATTTCGTCGATCAGGATAGCAAGATTCACCGCTGTAGGACGAGCCGACTTTAGAAATTCCGCTGATGCCAAAAGGTTAGCTTTCCAATTTGTCGACTTATCGTTTAACAATCCAAGGTAAATTCCGTATGCACCTGTTACTCCGATAAGCGGCGCCCCTCTGACTGTCATATTTTTAATGGCTTCCAAGGCATCAAGCGACGTTTCGAGATCAATGATCTTGAATTCGAAAGGTAATTTTCGTTGATCTATAACCTGGATAATATGCTTATTATCAGGATTAACCCAGATGGTTTGAAAGTTAATGCCGTCGACCTGCATTTAAGTAATTATCAATGTTCAATTTTCAAAGTTCTCAGTTGGCTGACGGATCAATGTTCAAGTATCAGATTATAAGGTCAAAAAACTTAGAACCAGATTTCCAATAACCCCATCGCTTGTAACGAGGGGTTAGTGGTCAAGACATTGTTATTCGTATGGAATTTAATATCTGGTTGATATTCAAAGACTCTCGTCGTTTTAAACGACAGATATTTTACCCCTCGTTGCAAACGAGGGGTAAAATTCCGGTTTTTATTCTTTGCTAAATGCGGCATCAAATGCCAGCGTGCTTGGAGAGAAGTCAACTTTTTTAACAAATCCGCATGATTCGGCTGCACCCATCTCACGATCCATGCCACTGTCTTCCCACTCAACAGAAAGCGGACCTGTATATTGAATATCGTTCAACGCCCTTATGATCCTTTCAAAATCGATTTTTCCGCGACCTACACTTCTAAAGTTCCAGAAGCGACGGTTATCACCAAATTCGACATGACCGCCGAAGACTCCAATGGTTCCGGGTTGGCTGTTCCATGTAACATCTTTCATGTGCACATGGAATATTCTGTCCTTGAATTCATAAATAAACTGAACATAATCAACCCCTTGATAACCAAAATGGCTGGGGTCGAAATTAAAACCAAAAGCAGGATGGTTGTTAAGTGCTTTGAGCGCTCTTTTAGCAGTCTCGATATCAAAAGCAATCTCAGTTGGGTGCACCTCCAGAGCATATTTCATTCCCATTTCCTGATAAGCATCGAGAATCGGAATCCAACGCTTGGCGAAATCCTTGTAGCCTTCATCAAGGGTTTCCTGCGAAACAGAAGGGAAGGAGTACAGATACTGCCAGATTGAACTTCCGGTGAAACCGTTTACAACCTTCAATCCAAGGCGCTTTGCAACTTTGCCGGCTTCTATTATACTGGCTGCCGCCCTTTGACGGATACCCTCCGCCTCGCCGTCACCCCAGATTTCGGGAGAAAGCATTCCTCTGTGACGCGCATCCGGATTATCGCAAACTGCCTGTCCGACCAGGTGAGTTGAAATTGCAAATAGCTTAAGATCATACTTTTTTAGCAAGGCGAGTTTGGCATCGCAGTAGGCCTGATCAGCTTTTTCGACTTCAATATGGTCACCCCAGCAGGCGAGTTCCAAGCCATCGTAGCCAAAGGATTTGGCTTTTTGTGCAACTGTCTCCAAGGTAAGATCGGCCCATTGGCCTGTAAAAAGTGTAACTGGTCTTTTCATTATGGTATATAGTTTAAAGTTATTCTGCAAATTTTACCCATTTCTGCTGATCATTATATCCCGCTTCAACTACGGTATCAATGAATTGCATTCCTCTGATCCCATCTTCAACGGTAGGAAAGTCGAGCCATTCCGCTTTGGGTGTTTCACCATTCATTTTTGCCCTGACGGTTAAAGAAAAATTACGGTAGATATTGGCAAAGGCTTCGAGGTAACCTTCTGGATGTCCTCCCGGTGTCCGGGTATTGCTTTTGGCAATGTCGCTCATATATCCAGATCCAACACGTACGATTTCGGTTGGTTTGTCGCTCCACTTAACCAATAAAGTATTTGGTTCATGTTGGTTCCATTCCAAACCACCCTTATCACCATAAACTCTTAATTTCAATGCATTTTCTTCGCCTGCTGCAATTTGTGTGGCGATCAATACACCCTTAGCACCGTTGTCGAATCGCAGAAAAGCAGCTCCATCGTCATCAAGTAAACGGCCAGGTACAAATACATTCAGTTCGGCACAAATTTCGACCGTTTTGAGTCCTGTAACATATTCTGCCAAATGATGCGCATGCGTGCCAATATCTCCCATGCATCCTGCTTTGCCTGAACGTTTCGGATCGGTACGCCACGAGGCCTGAGCATTTCCGGTATCTTCAAGTTTTGAGGATAGCCATCCCTGCGGATATTCGACGAAGATCTTTCTTATTTTTCCAAAATCACCGCGTCTCACCCGTTCGCGTGCCTCTTTTACTGCCGGATAACCCGAATATGTATGAGTCAACGCGAGGGTTAATCCAGTCTTTTCAATTTTGGCTTTTAATTGTTTCGCTTCATCCAATGTGAAAGTGATCGGTTTATCGATAACGACATTGAATCCGTTTTCGAGGGCCATCATTGCCGGTTCGAAATGGGCAAAATTAGGGGTTACGATAGTCACGAAATCCATTCTTTCATCTTCAGGAAGTTTCACCTCGTTTTCAAACATCTCTTTATAAGATTGATATACGCGATTATCGGGAAGAAAATAGGACTTTCCTGACGAGACTGATATCTCCGGATTGACACTAAAACAACCACAAACCAATTCAATCTGGTTGTCCATAAAAGCTGCCAGCCGGTGAATTGCACCGATAAAGGCGTCGCTGCCTCCGCCCACCATTCCCATTCGTAATTTTCTATTCATGACTAATTGTATTTTGAAGTTTAGCGTTATTAATTGGCATTAAAATTACAAACATTTAACTAAGCCGCAACACAACGAATAAATATAGCATAGAAAAAATAATATTTATTGACCTGTTAACGGGAAGTTTGTGGAATGGTACTATTTTCGCGATTTATATATTCAATTGGTTAAACTGTTTCGGATTTCCGATATAAGTGATTCGAAATGGAGTAAATAATACTGAAAGTGCTTATGGGCTCTAAAAGGCGAAAATCTTTAATAAGGAAGCTGACTAATATCCTTATTATCAGCATTGTTTTATCTGTAGGTTTTATCTGTTACACGATTGTTTATGATCTTCGGATTCGTTACATCAATCATGCTGAACTTCATGATATTGCAGGAATAAACGAAGATTACGCGGCAAGATTTGACCGTTTTGTTGAAGACATTGAAAAAGAAACGGAATGGAAAGTGTCAATAATCAGTGGATTAAGAACAAAAGAGGAGCAGATCCAGTTGAAAAGGGATAATCCTCAGAATGCTGCTGTAAATAAAAGCAGGCATGTTTTGGGCCGCGCTGTTGATCTTAACCTTTATAAACGAAATGGTTTATTCACTGTGAGGTTAAAGAAAAGCAGCTCAAAGGCTTCCTGGCTTGCTACAAAGGTTCCCGAAATTGCAAAACGATACGGACTGTTATGGGGTGGGACCTACCGCAACTACCACGATCCTGTCCATTTTGAGATTAACTAAATTAAGTGCCTTGCCAATGAAAAACCCCGCCACTTTCAGGTAACGGGGTTTTAGATTATAATTATTGGAAGGATTAAGCTTTCTTCTCCTCTTTAGCCTTACCGGGAACACGAATAACATAACTGCTCATGTCCATTTTCCCAATCTCCAGTTTTTCAGGAAGATAGTTCAAATTAGAATTTGCAATTTCTTCCCAGGTAACGGCTGCACCAGAGTAAGCTGATTCGCGGCCCATTATTGCAATCAGACAGGCAACTGCAGTTTCCTCTGCCTGATTAATTGGGGTGTTAGATCTGATATGATTTACGAAATCAACATGTTCAAG
>JBAXOA010000180.1:0-6234 GCA_037133495.1 Mariniphaga sp.
GGTAAGGATTCAAGAATATCGATATACTCCTCTTCCGTCAGAAAATCGAGGTATTTAACGCCGTCATCACGTTTGATTCCGGCATTAATGACCACATAACGTTCGTAATAAATAATCATGTCGAGTTTCTTTGTTGGAAGACCCAACAAGTAACCGACTTTATTTGGTAATGATTTAAAATACCAGATATGAACAACAGGAACTACCAGAGAGATGTGTCCCATCCGTTCGCGACGTACTTTTTTTTCTGTCACTTCAACTCCACAACGGTCGCAAACGATGCCACGATAGCGGATACGTTTATATTTACCGCAATGACATTCGTAATCTTTCACAGGTCCGAAAATCCTTTCACAGAAAAGACCGTCACGCTCGGGTTTGTATGTCCTGTAATTAATAGTCTCAGGCTTAAGAACTTCTCCATGAGAACGTTCAAGTATTTCCTCTGGTGACGCAAGACTGATACTGATCTTGGTGAAGTTACTCTTAACCTTATTATCTCGTCTAAATGCCATAATTTTTTGAAAAAAATGTAAGAATATAACAAATTTTATTCTCAACGATCAAATTGAATCTTGTTCAGTAAGCTGAAAAAGATTCAATTTGAACTTACTATTCCAGGTTTACGCTTAATCCCAGGCCTCTTAGTTCGTGCAACAGCACGTTAAGTGATTCCGGGATTCCGGGATGTGGAAGAGGATCGCCTTTCACGATTGCTTCGTAAGCTTTAGCGCGGCCAATCACGTCATCCGACTTCACAGTAAGGATTTCCTGAAGTATATTTGCTGCACCAAACGCTTCAAGCGCCCAAACCTCCATTTCACCAAACCGCTGACCACCGAACTGAGCTTTACCACCGAGTGGCTGCTGTGTGATCAAAGAATAAGGTCCGATTGAGCGGGCATGCATTTTATCTTCAACCATGTGGCCCAGTTTCAGCATATAGATCACGCCTACAGTTGCAGGCTGGTCAAATGGTTCGCCGGTTTCGCCATCATAAAGATTGGTTTTTCCGAAACGTGGAATCCCTGCTTTATCGGTATATTCAGAAATCTGTGTTAATGTTGCCCCGTCAAAAATTGGGGTAGCAAAAGTAAGACCCAGCTCCTTCCCTGCCCATCCCAGTACAGTTTCGTAAATCTGTCCAAGGTTCATACGCGAAGGTACACCAAGCGGGTTGAGTACAATATCGACAGGAGTTCCATCGGCAAGAAAAGGAAGATCTTCATCGCGAACAATGCGGGAGACGATACCTTTGTTACCATGACGACCCGCCATTTTGTCCCCGATCTGGAGTTTACGCTTTTTAGCAATGTAGACTTTTGCAAGCTGCAGAATTCCTGCAGGAAGCTCATCTCCAATAGTTACATTGTATCGTTTACGACGTGCTACAGCTTCTGCTTCCTTGTATTTCATGATGAAATTATTCACAAGAGCTCCAATCATATCATTTTTATCCTTGTCTGTAGTCCACTTATTTGGATTAACATTCAAGAAATCAATACCTTGTATTTGTTTAAGCGTAAACTTATTTCCTTTGGTAATTAAATCACTGTTAAAATAATCTTTCACTCCTTGTGATGTTTTACCATTCACCAGGTTGAAAAGTTTATCAATAAGAATTTCCCGAAGTCTGCTGGTTTCATTTTCCAGCTCAACATCAATCTGCTCCAGCAAAGGTTTTGTGGCCATTTTACCCTTTTTCTCTTTCACTACACGGGAGAAAAGCTTTTTGTCGATAACAACGCCGTTCAACGAAGGTGAAGCTTTTAATGAAGCATCCTTCACATCGCCGGCCTTATCACCAAATATGGCACGCAAGAGTTTTTCTTCAGGTGATGGGTCGGATTCACCTTTAGGGGTGATCTTTCCGATCAGAATATCGCCAGGTTTAACGATGGCGCCAATTCTTATCAGTCCGTTTTCGTCAAGATTACGTGTTGCTTCTTCGCTCACATTCGGAATATCGGATGTAAACTCTTCGGCGCCACGTTTTGTATCGCGAACTTCGAGTGAGTATTCATCAATATGGATGGAGGTAAAGATATCATCACGCACAATCCGCTCGGAGATAACAATTGCATCCTCGTAATTATAACCTTGCCATGGCATGAATGCCACTTTCAGGTTACGACCCAAAGCCAGTTCACCTTTTGCAGTGGCATAACCATCAGTCATTATATCGCCTGCTTTTACCCTTTGTCCTTTACGAACAAGAGGTTTCAGATCGATACAGGTACCCTGGTTGGTTTTTTTGTATTTAGAGAGATTGTAGCTCTTATAATCGAGATCAAAACTAACATAACGTTCTTCTTCCGTCATGTCATACCGAATAACGATTTTGGAAGCATCAACATATTCAACCACTCCCGGACCTTCAGCGGTAACATTAATACGTGCGTCACGGGCAATATTGGCTTCAAGACCGGTTCCGACAATCGGAGCTTCGGGTCTTAATAGCGGTACAGCCTGGCGCATCATGTTTGATCCCATCAATGCACGGTTGGCATCATCGTGTTCGAGAAAAGTAATCAGTGAGGCTGCAATAGACGCGATTTGATTCGGTCCGACATCCATCAGATTAGCATCTTCTTTATTTGCAAGAGGATAATCGGCATCGAGACGAGCCTTTACTTTTGCATTTATAAAATTCCCTTCCTCATCGATTACAGCATTGGCCTGGGCAATAATTTTGCCTTCTTCCTCTTCTGCAGTGAAATAAGAAACGTCGTTATTATTTAAGTTGACTTTACCATTGACCGCGCTTCGGTAAGGAGTTGAAATAAAACCAAGATCATTGATTTTGGCAAACACGCAAAGAGAGGAGATTAATCCAATATTTGGTCCTTCAGGAGTTTCGATCGGACAAAGACGGCCATAGTGAGTATAATGTACGTCACGCACCTCGAATCCGGCACGTTCACGTGAAAGACCGCCCGGTCCCAGTGCAGACATACGCCTTTTATGGGTCATCTCAGCCAATGGATTCGTTTGATCCATGAATTGCGACAGTGCATTGGTTCCGAAGAAGGAATTAATCACCGACACAAGGGTTTTAGAATTGATAAGGTCAATAGGGGTGAAAACCTCATTGTCCCTGACATTCATGCGCTCGCGGATGGTACGGGCCATGCGGGCCAGACCAACTCCAAACTGTGTGAACATTTGTTCTCCGACAGTTCTTACCCGACGGTTCGACAAATGGTCGATATCATCGACATCTGTTTTTGAATTGATCAATTTGATCAGGTACTTAATAATCTCAATAATATCAAGCTTGGTAAGTACTCTGGTTGTCATATCAATATTAAGGCCCAATTTCCGGTTGATGCGGAAACGTCCTACTTCGCCCAGATCATAACGCACTTCCGAAAAGAACAGCTTGTCAATTACATCACGTGCTGTTGCTTCATCGGGCGGCTCTGAGTTACGCAGTTGCCGGTAAATATGCAAAACAGCTTCCTTTTCAGAATTACAAGGATCTTTCTGCAGCGTATTGTAAATAATGGCAAAATCACCTGAACCGGCTTCTTCTTTATGTAAAAGAATAGTTTTTGTGCCGGATTCCAGAATTTCTTCCACATTATCGTTAGAAATAATAACCTCACGGTCAACAATTACCTCATTACGTTCGATAGAAACAACTTCACCTGTATCTTCATCAACGAAATCTTCGACCCATGTTTTGAGTACACGTGCGGCAAGTCTTCTGCCTACATACTTTTTCAATGCAGTCTTTGAAACTTTTATTTCGTCAGCCAGGTCGAAAATTTCAAGGATATCCTTATCACTTTCATAACCAATAGCGCGAAGCAGGGTGGTAACAGGTAATTTCTTTTTCCGGTCGATATAAGCGAACATCACATTATTAATGTCGGTTGCAAATTCGATCCATGAACCTTTGAAAGGTATTACCCTTGCGGAATAAAGTTTAGTCCCGTTAGCGTGGACACTCTGTCCGAAGAATACGCCGGGAGACCGGTGAAGCTGAGACACAACAACCCGTTCGGCTCCATTTATTACAAATGATCCGGTCGGAGTCATATAAGGTACAGTTCCAAGATATACATCCTGAACGACTGTATCAAAATCTTCATGCTCGGGGTCGGTACAAAAAAGTTTAAGTTTGGCCTTTAGCGGAACGCTATAAGTCAAACCCCGTTCTATACACTCATCGATGTTATAGCGGGGAGGATCGACCTGATAGTCGATAAACTCCAGAACAAAATTATTTCTTGTATCGGAAATCGGAAAGTTCTCCTGAAAAACCTGGTAAAGATCTTCATTTTTCCGATCTTCCGGAGAGGTTCCAAGCTGGAAAAATTCTTTAAAAGATTTAATTTGCACCTCCAGAAAATCGGGGTACTCAAGTTTGCTTCTGGTGGACGCAAAACTAATCCTTTGATTTATGTAATTTGAGGACATTATAAGCCAAGATTAAGGAACCAAAAATATAAACATGAAAAGGTTTAGAATCCCTTGACGGGATTCTAAACCGCATATAACCTTGTAGTACAGGCTCAAATACTATTTGATTTCAACTTCTGCGCCTGCTTCTTCCAATTGAGCTTTAAGAGATTCTGCCTCTTCTTTAGAAACTTTTTCTTTGATAGCTTTTGGTGCACTATCAACTAAGTCTTTAGCTTCTTTCAGACCAAGACCAGCAAGTTCCTTAACTAATTTTACAACGGCCAATTTCGACTGACCACCAAATTTGAGAATTACATCAAATTCAGTTTTTTCAGCAGGTGCTTCAGCCTCCGCTGCTGCTGCAGGACCTGCAACCGCAACTGCTGCTGCAGCTGGCTCAATTCCGTACTCTGATTTAAGGATACCTGCAAGCTCATTAACTTCTTTAACAGTCAGGTTAACAAGTTCTTCTGCAAGTTTTTTAAGATCTGCCATTTTACTTGAGATTTAAATATTAATTGATTCTTATTATTACACTAAAAATTTAACTATGCATTACGCTCTTCCAAGGTTTTCAAAACACCCACGATGGTTTGTCCCCCTGATTGCAGAGCCGACATAACATTTTTAACAGGAGCTTGAAGACTTGCGAGAATACTGCCAATCAGTTCTTCTTTTGATTTAACATTGATCAGCGCTTCAAGTTGATCGGCACCTAAATAGATGCATTGCTCAACATAAGCAGCTTTCAATACCGGTTTCTTATTTTTCTTGCTAAACTCTTTAATAAGTTTTGCAGGAACGTTTCCGGAATTTGAAAACATGATCGATGTGTTGTTTACGAGTACATCATAAAGCTCTTCAGAATTCTTTTCTGAATTTTCGAGAGCTTTACGGAGGATGGTGTTCTTAACTACAACCAGTTTCACTTCCCGTTTGTTGCACAACCTTCTGAGGTTACTAGTAACATCAGCATTAAGGTTTGAGATGTCGGCAAGGTAAAAATGGCTGTATGAATTGATCTCTTTGGTCAATTGTTCAATAACCTGTAATTTTTCTGATCTTTTCATTTCAACATTATTTACTTGTCCAAGCAAGTTTTAGGTTCAACCTGGATGCCGGGGCTCATAGTACTTGATACATAAATACTTTTTATGTATGTTCCTTTAGCAGCAGCGGGTTTTAATTTCTGAATAGTGTGAACAAATTCCTTGGCGTTTTCCACAATTTGTTGTGGATCAAACGATACTTTACCAACGGAAGTGTGTACAATGCCGAACTTGTCAACTTTAAAATCGATTTTACCCATCTTTACTTCTCTGATGGCTTTCCCGACTTCCATAGTCACAGTTCCGCTCTTTGGGTTAGGCATAAGACCACGTGGTCCTAATATACGGCCTAACGCCCCAACTTTTCCCATAACCGGGGGCATAGTGATAACAACGTCTACATCTGTCCAACCGTTTTTGATTTTATCGATATAATCGTCGAGACCTACAAAATCCGCACCAGCTTCCAGCGCTTCGGCCTCCTTATCAGGAGTAACCAATGCCAGAACGCGTACTTCTTTTCCGGTACCATGGGGCAAAGTTACTACACCACGAACCATTTGATTAGCTTTACGAGGATCGACTCCCAGCCTTACATCAATATCCACTGAAGCATCGAATTTAGTAAAAGTGATAGTTTTTACTAATTCAGTAGCTTCTAGTAAACCATAGATTTTTCCAGCTTCGAGTTTCGCCAATGCAGCTTTCTTATTCTTGGTAACTTTTGCCATTTCAACCTTAACTTTAATTAGTTAATAATCGGTGATTTGCCTGT
>JBAXOA010000181.1:0-6162 GCA_037133495.1 Mariniphaga sp.
GGCAGCTGCAATTGGAGTTCGATGCTTTTTAACATAAATTAATAGACACTAGTGTTCTAATTCTATGAAAAAGAGTTTTATACAGACTATTCTTGCCAATTTCGCTGCGATGGATACAGAAAACCTCCGTCTCTTTCTCAAGGATGAATACACCTATCAGGACACCACAAAAGAGCTTTTCCTGAATGAGATAGCGTCCATCTTTGAAGTACTTATAAATTCTGGTGATACAGAACTGATTATCTACCGGGGGAAATGTGGTGGTATTACCTGCGAGAACTGTGGAAAACAAGGTTATCGTTTTGTGGGGAATAAATCAAAAAATTACCTTGACCTTATTTTTGAAATGAATGGAGATGACATCACTGATATTTATTACTGCGATAAATTCAACACCGATGATGAGACTGATGAACTGGGTACAAAAGCAGATTTTTACATTAACCCCGATGATCAGGTTTCGTTTGATAGCACCCCGGAATACTGGTCAAAGGTTTATGCTGCCACAACTGCATGGTCAGAGATAATCACTAATCCGCCAAGACAGATCTGTTTTGATGAGTTGTGTTACTGGGTAGATAAAAACGCAGTTGCAGACTCGTTAATCGGAAGTTATGAGGTGTTTGATGCGACCATGAAGTGGACTCCGTTCTCTGAAATGTATGCTGATTTAAAGGAGGTTCGATCCTATATTTCAAATCATATCGAAAAATTTAAACTTGCTAATCTTAAAGGTAATCAAATTCGAACTGAACAAGATCTACTCGACTGGATCGTGAATTACGAAGAGATCCATGAAGAGGCATCTATTATTATAAAGCATTGCTTCGTCAAGGGAAACGGAAATTTCAGTTTGTATCCCAAAAATCCAATTTTATTCAATGATTCCATATTTGAGGAGACTTTCAGTTTTTTTAAATTCTTTCAGGATCACTTTAACAATATTTTCATAAAGTACTCGACTAATACGGATGAAGAAAATTCAAATTTATACAATATGGCTAAAAATATGAAGGAAGCCAATACTTTCTATTCTTTAAAATATCATCTGGCTATCCGGAAAGCGTCGGCAGAAAAGGGATTTGTTTTGCCCTATTATCCTGATAATATAAGCTCAAATAACTAATCGGAATTGTTAAAAAATTCAATATTACCAATAGCCAGAAGTAATTTAGTAAAGGGCACTTTAAGGGAGAAGTTTTATTCCACTTACCGTGCTGCACTTTCGACCTTTGATTATAATCTGGACAATGAAAAACAGACACTTGCAATTTTCTGAAATATGATTTTAAATGGCACTAAATCAGGGATTATCGTGGTATTACAACTAACGACAATCAAATTTACAAAGGGCTTATTAAATCTGGTATTATGAAAAAGAGTTATATCCAGACTATTCTTGCCAATTTCGCTGCCATGGATACAGACAACCTCCGTCTCTTTCTCAAGGATGAACACTCATACCAGGACACCACAAAAGAGCTTTTTCTGAATGAGATAGCGTCGATCTTTGAAGTACACAAAAATTCTGGTGATACAGAACTGATTATCTACCGGGGAAAATGTGGTGGTAGAACCTGCGAGAACTGTGGAAAACAAGGTTATCGTTTTGTGGGGAATCATTCCAGAAATTATCTTGACCTCCTTTTTGAAATGAAAGGGGAAGATATCACCGATATTTATTCCTGTGCCCAGTTTAATACATTTGAGCAGATTGATGATCTGGGAGCACGAACCAGGATTGTAATCAGCCTCGATAATCAGGTGGCCTTTGATAAAACTCCTGAATATTGGTCTACAGTTTATGCAGCCACAAAGGCATGGTCAGAGATAATCACTACTCCACCAAGACAGATTGATTTTGAAGAATTATGCTACTGGATAGATAAAAATGCTGTTGCATACTCATTGACTGAAAGTTATGAGGTGTTTGATGAAGTGATGCAGTGGAGTCGATTCTCAAATCTTTACTGTGAATTAACAGAGATTAGATTGTACATTTTCAGTTACATAGAAGAATTTAAGGAGGCAAATTGCCAGGCAAAGCAAATTCAAACTGAACAAGACCTTATTGATTGGATTGTGAAATACGAAGATATCTATGCAGAGGCATCCTCAAATTTAAAATATTGTGTTGTGAAGGAAAGGGGAAATTTCAGGTTGTTTCCTAAGAATCCAATTTTATTATGTGATCCAATATTTGATGACACTTTCAGTTTTTTTAAATTCTTTCAGGGTCACTTTGATGATATATTTCTGAAATACTCAACTTATATAGATGAAGAGAACTCAATATTTTATAACACAGGACGAAGTCGCATTGATGGGAATGCGAACTTCTCTTTGAAATTTCATCTGGCGCATAGAAAAGCGATGGAAGAACTTGGAACCGATGTGCCATTTTACCTGAACAAAAGAAGTTAATTAATTGTCAATTAATGATATCGGTTACTAAATTTTATTAATGTAAATGGCAACTATTTTATTATGATTAAAATCAAAACGATATTTATTTTCAGTATTCTGCTGGCCATCATCATTCACACTTATGGCCAGGACAGGATCAAAATAATTCATATGAATTACACTACTGTTTTTGACACAAAGCTAAAATATCCGAAAATGACTCAGTTCATATCTGGGCAGGATCCATCGGTGTAAAGGAGAAAATTAAATCAGCTTGTGTACCTGAAAAATGCTGGAAAATAATCCATGTGCTAAGAACAGGCGAGTGGCACGCTTACATAATGCCAAATAACAGAGAAGAACAAACAGGAATCAGATCGCACGAGGTTAAAAAAGAAGAGATTGAAAATTTGACTGGGTTGAATTTTTACCGGTAATTTTAAATAACTTGCAGACAACAATTCCAAATTTAAAATCTGAAGCAGGTGCGAATTTTCAGTTTCTTTGATCCAGGGATCTATAATTTTAAAATCCAAACAAAACATCATCTTACTTATGAAAAAGCCGACCACCCTATTGTACGCGATAATCGCTGTCGGAGTTATTCTGACTTGTTACGCGTTTTACCTGACCAGCAACGGGCAGATACTGCTATTTTTACGCGATTCTGTTCGTGGTATTGAGAATAGAGGGCTGGGCTTAACATCATTTGGGTTAACCTTGTTATATGTATGTAAAAAATATGAGATTACACGTTATTCAGATTTCTTATTGCTCAAAGCACCTGTACACAAAAAGGATTATTTTGTTATCGCAAATCTTGCCTGGTTTTTCCTGATACCTGCAGGCTATGTGTATTTTTATTTTCGGGTCTGGCAAGGCGAATACACGGCGGGGTCTATCGAATATACTCTGTCGCAGGGCATATATTTTATTGTATTCATGTCTGTCGTTCTAAATATTCTATTAGCCTTGTTTATTCTTGGCCCGGATACAGAGACCATTCTGTTAAAAAGGATTCGATTCAATTGTTTAACACGATTTATTCTGGAATTGATTTTTTTTGTCTTTATTTTAGTGGCAATATCAGTCATTTTGCTGCTTATGGTTTTCGGAGACTTTTTGTCGGTCCCGGCCACAATGGTTCTGACCTATGTCCTGTTATCTGTCAGAGCAAGAAAACTGAAAATATTTGAACAGGAATACAGCTAATGAGCAATTATTATCATCAATTTACCGACCATCATTTATAATCTTCTGAAATGAGCAAATTTATTAAAGTATTGATAATCATTAACGGGACAATTATTCCGGTGTTGATAATATCTTTTGGGATATACCTGATCGCAGCATATTTTAAGCCTGATGATTTTGTGCCTGAAGTGGTTAAAACCGACAATATAATTGTGCAGGATGGAGATACGCTTGTTGCCCAGGGACTGAGATATACGGCTCCTATGGAAATCTACAATTCGACGAATTTCTATATCAGTGTCAAAACCAAGACATTTAAAAATCCGGGGAAAATAGAATCCCGCGATGAATCGCGGTCATTAAAGTTAAGATACGAAGGTGCCAGCAGCTCTGAATACGATCTGAATATTTTGTTTTTAGACCATAAATACCGGGTCACCGGAAGGTTGCTGGATAAGAAAGCTGCCATAAAAGTGATTGATATTCCTGTTGGACGAAATAGCGCAGAGATTGATACTACTGTAAACAACATTGCCTATCAGATTGCATTCAATGATGATAATAAGGATGGCCAGATTGATGATAACGACAACTTCGATCTTTATATTTCAGACCTTAACGGTAAAGAACTGACCCGGATAACAAATGGCATTGATGTACTTTCGTTTGCATTTATCAATCATCACAGTGAGCTTTTCATTACCTATCGCGACAGGTCAGATATGGCTGATGAATATAAGGTTGAGCGATTCGCCGTCTATACTATTGACAGCAAACAATACCGGAAATTAACAGATATCGACAAGGCGCTGAATGGCATTCAGAAGATTTTGAATTAAGACATAGAATTAAGTCTATTCAATTAGACCATAATTGCATAAAGTAATCTTTAATTTGTGTTTTATCTCATCTCTTAATCTGACAGGATGCACGACACCCAGATGGCAGGCAAATTTAGTTAAGAAAGATTTAAATTAATAAGTATTCGGTAAACCCCGTCTTGCTTTCCCGATAAATCCGGTTACATTTTCAAAGTTATTGTAATATGTTCAGAGAACTTTGAAAATAACCGACGCCAAAAAGGAACATGCGGAGCATAATAGCGGTATTCTCATTAAATATGCGGAGAATATCTTGTGTATTTACCGCAAAATAGCGTATTTTAATGACAAGATATATTTATCAATATGACCATTCGGGAGGAAGAAGTACAAATTACGAATTAATTGAATATTAAACTGCACTTTTAAGGGGTTACTGGACTCTCCTGAAATCTAAAAATTCACTAAGCCAGATTTAAGGTGTGCGTAATAAAAAAATGCCACTGATAATCAATTGATTACAGTGGCATTCGTGACCCCGGTGGGAATCGAACCCACGACCCATTGATTAAGAGTCAATTGCTCTACCAGCTGAGCTACAGAGTCAAATTTTTGGTCATTTCTGAAAAGCAGTGCAAAGTTAACCCCATTTTTGGATTGAACAAGCCGGTTCCAGAATTGTTTTTACCTATTTTATTGGAGAACCGGGCTCTTTTGCCATATGATTAAAAGTGAGCCTGTCTAATAGCGAGGGGAAGAATTTTCCGAGAAATACAGTTAATTTACCTTCTTTAAAGGTGAGGACCAACTCTCTTTTCCGTTTTATGATTGCTTCCGCAATATAATGTGCGCAGATTTCAGCGCTCATCATTGCACCTTCATTTCTGGGCGTTTCTCCCTGAGGTGAACCATCTGCTGTCAAAGCAACTTTGCGCACTTCAGAGGCCGTAAATCCGGGTGCAGCAACTAAAACGTGCAGACCGCTGTTCAGATGTTCTATCCTGATGGTATCAAGAAAGCCTCTGACAGCAAATTTTGAAGCCGAATAGGCTGTTCTGCCTGGTAATCCGACATACCCTGCTATGGAGATTATTCCTGCCAGCGTTCCTTTTGTCTCGAGCAGGTAGGGAAGCGCAAATTTAGTGCAATATACGGTGCCGTAAAAATTGACATTCATTAACCGGCGCATCACCTCAAGATCCATATCTTTAAATAAAGCACGCATGGATATTCCGGCATTATTTATCAATATATCGATACGACCATATCGTTTAACCGTGAGATCAATTAATCTTTGACAATCGGATTCCCGGGTGACATCCGTTTCAATACATAATATTTCGGAACCACCAAGATCAGTTTTTAGCCTTTCAAGTTGATCAATACGGCGGGCTCCTAAAGTTAATTTAGCTCCGCGCAAAAATAAATCTTTTGCCAATGCCATACCAATACCAGACGAAGCGCCGGTAATAATAACTACTTTCCCGTTCATTGTTAAACATTTAAGATCGTAAGGTAATCTCCCGATTAGGAAATACACACCTTTAAGTCAACAAAACTATAAATAAAATCAAGGTTTTTTTCAATTTTATAGATTTAGGGTTTGTATTAATTAAAAACAAGGTTATCTTTGCACCGCCTTTGAAAAACAAAGTCACGTTAAGGATGACTCAGTAGCTCAGCTGGTAGAGCACATCCCTTTTAAGGATGGGGTCCTGGGTCCGAATCCCAGCTGGGTCAC
>JBAXOA010000182.1:0-6149 GCA_037133495.1 Mariniphaga sp.
GGTATCCTATGATTTCGAACAGGGCAAGGAATACGATATTCGCCTGGAATATTTTGAAACTGCCGGAAATGCACGGTTGAAGCTGGTCTGGGATGCATTTGATAACGAGTCGGTACTCAAAAAAAATATTGCAGATGCTGTAAATCTGGCCCGTAATTCCGATATGGCAATTATCGTTGCTGGCATCAACGAAGGTGAATTCTCCGACAGGGCAATGCTCGCTCTGCCTGGCAACCAGGAGGAATTAATCAGGGAGGTGGCCAAAACAGGTAAGCCTGTGGTAGTGCTGTTGGTTGGAGGGAGTGCCATCACCATGTCAGGCTGGATGGACAGCGTAGCCGGAATAATGACCGTCTGGTATCCGGGCGAGGAGGGTGGCAATGCCGTTGCCAAAGTGCTTTTTGGCGAAGTCTCTCCTTCAGGTCGTACCCCAATAACATGGCCACTGAACGAAGCACAACTACCGCTGGTCTATAACCATAAACCAACCGGCCGGGGTGATGATTATAATAATCTTAGCGGTCAACCCCTTTTCCCGTTTGGATTTGGACTCAGCTATACCTCGTTTGAATACTCAGGGCTCGCCCTTGAAAAAAGAGAAATCGCGGCCGATGAGCCGGTTCTTGCAACATTCAGGGTGAAAAATACCGGTTTATATGCCGGTGATGAAGTTGTTCAGCTTTATATCCGCGACGTTCTAGCTTCTGTTTCACAGCCTGTTGTCGCATTAAAGGATTTTCAGCGGGTGCATTTAAAGGCCGGTGAAACGCAAACGCTTTCTTTCAGGATTACTCCAAAAATGTTGTTTCTTTTAAATGCTGAAATGAAAAGGGTTGTTGAACCAGGCGATTTCAGAGTATTAATCGGAGCCTCGTCAAAAGATATCAGGTTACGGGAGATCATTACAGTAAAATAGTGAATTATTAAATAAATAATTTGGTTCTTTATGTATACTTATAAGGGTTTCATGTGTCATAGAATATATTGTCGGGCTTGAAAATTACAGAACCGCTAATCGGCTGAATATTTTCATTATCCCGATTGTGTGATTAAAACCAAATTATACTTACATGAAAAAATCATTTTTGCTTTTTGCATTGTTACTGCCTGTTTGTATCGTAGCTCAGCCACTTGAAAAACAGAAAAAATCTGATATTACAAAGGACCGCGTGTTGTACACTGTCGGATACGCACATCTGGATACAGAATGGCTTTGGGATTATCCTACTACAATCAACGAGTACATCAGAAACACAATGGTTGAGAATTTCTTATTATTCGACAAGTATCCTGATTATGTATTTAATTTCACCGGGTCACGTCGTTATAATATGATGAAAGAGTATTATCCGGTGATGTATGAAAAAGTCAAAGATTACATCAGACAGGGAAGATGGCATGTCTCCGGGTCCTCAGTAGATGAAGGTGAAGTAAATGTATCCTCTTCAGAATCACTGATCCGTCAGGTTTTATATGGAAATGATTTTTTTCAGAAAGAATTTGGTGTGGTTAGTCAGGATTATATGTTACCTGATTGTTTTGGTTTTATCGCCAACACTCCGTCGATCTGGCATCATTGCGGACTTCTGGGCTTTTCGACTCAAAAGTTAACCTGGAATGCAGCTGTCGATCTCCCATTTAATATTGGTGTTTGGAACGGTCCTGACGGAAAGGGAATTATTGCAGCTCTGAACGCTACCGAATATGGAGGCTCGGTCACTAAACGGCTCGATCAGGACAGCTTATGGAGTGCGCGTCTTGACGATAATTATAAAAAGTATGGGTTCGCTTTCGATTACCGCTATTATGGAGTTGGAGATATGGGTGGTGCGCCGCGCGAAAATGATGTCCGGCATGCTGTAGGAAGTCTGAATCATACTGACAGTAAATTTAAAGTCGTTTTATCTTCTTCAGACCAGATTTATAAAGAGATTACTCCCGAACTGCGAAAAAAACTGCCAGTCTATTCAGGTGATTTATTGCTGATCGAACATAGTGCCGGTTCACTGACCTCCCAATCGTTCATGAAACGCATGAACCGGAAGAATGAAATGCTGGCTCAATCGGCAGAGCAGCTCTCGTCTGAAGCGACATTACTGACAGGATCAGAATATCCACTGAAAAAATTGAACAACGCATGGGATCTGGTTCTGGGAAGTCAGTTTCATGATATTCTTCCTGGAACATCCATCCCAATCGCCTATAATTATGCATGGAACGATGAGTTTATTGCTGCCAATGGATTTTTGGAATCAGTCAAAAACGGGCTTAACAATGTCTCCTCACAACTTAATACGCAGGTAACAGGAAGAGCAATTGGTGTTTATAATCCGGTAGCAACGACAAGAGAAGACATTGTTTCCGCTGAAATGGATTATACCATTATGCCAGAAAATATAAAAGTAGTCGCCCCAAATGGGAAAGAAGTTCCCTCACAGATCCTGTCCAAAAATGGAAAAAAGCTAAAGTTTATTTTCGTAGCTCAGGTTCCGTCCCTTGGAATGTCAGTATTCGATGTTCAGGAAACAAGGAATGCGCAGACAACAGATTCCAGACTCATAGTGACGCCAAATTCAATTGAAAACTTGTTTTACAAGGTTATAGTAGGCAATAATGGAGATGTCACTAGCATTTTTGATAAATTACTGAAAAAGGAGTTATTATTAAAACCGGCACGTCTGGAGTTCCTTCACGAAAAACCGGGTTATTGGTCAGCATGGAATATGGATTGGAATGATCGTAAAAATCCTCCTGTTGACTACCTCGATGGTGATGCTGCGATAAAAATAATTGAACAGGGTCCGGTTCGCATTGCTCTTGAGGTGACACGTAAAAAACGGAATTCTGAAATTACGCAGATTATCAGCCTCTCGGCCGGCAATGCAGGTAAACGGCTTGAATTTACAAATAAAATCGATTGGCAGTCAACAGGAGTCTGTCTAAAAGCGGCTTTCCCTCTGGTGGCGGATAACGAAAATGCAACCTACAATATAGGTGTTGGAACAATACAACGCAATAATAACCATTCGAAAAAGTTTGAAGTGCCATCAAAACAATGGCTTGATCTTACAGATAAATCCGGGAAATTTGGTGTTTCAATACTGGAGGATTGTAAGTTTGGATCCGACAAACCGGACAACAATACATTACGTCTTACCTTGCTTTATACCCCTGAAGCACATCATGATTTTGCGCACCAAAGTTCGCAGGATTGGGGAATTCATGATGTGAAATATGGAATTTACAGCCATAAAGGCAGTTGGTCAGAAAGTGAAACCCCCTGGCAGGCTGAATTTCTAAATAAGCCCTTGATCGCCTTCGAAGCCCCTAAACATAATGGCAAACTCACAAAAAGTGCTTCGTTTTTAGATTTTAATGCACCTAAAGTTGGTCTGATGGCCTTCAAAAAAGCTGAAAACAGTGATTATTGCATTATTCGTGTTAACGAGCTGTTGGGGAAAGATCAAAAAGGATTGAGTGCAAAGTTTCACACAAAAATTGAAGATGCTTATGAGGTGAACGGACAAGAGCAAAAAATCGGGTCAGCAGATTTCTCTGCCGAAATGCTCAAATTCGATATTTCACACTATACTATTCGGAGTTTCGCCGTGAAATTTGCTTCAGAGAATCAAAAGAAGAGCAGGCAATTCCAGCTTGATTTGCCTTATAACCACGATGTAGCAAGTTTTGACAGAAACAGGGCAGATGGCGACTTTGAGAATAGAGAAAGTTATCCTGCAGAACTTTTTCCTGCAGAAATTGTGAGTGAAGGAATTCATTTTAACATGGGAGCCACCAAGGATGAAGAAAATAACGTTGTCGATTGCAAGGGACAGACTATTGCAATCCCTTCAGGCAACAATAAAGCGTACATTCTGGCTGCGGCCGCAAGTGATATTCAAGGTGAGTTTCTTGTTGGCGATCAGTCTGTAAATCTGTCCGTCCAAAAATGGACCGATTTTGTAGGTCAGTTCTATAGCCGCACTTTTACCCCTAACGGGAAGGAAGTGATCAACATTAAGGCACCATTTGTAAAGAACAGCAATATCGCCTGGTATGCATCGCATCTTCATAAAAGATATCCTACTGAAAATGAGGCCTATAAATATTCGTATATTTACAAATACGCAATAAATTTGCCGAAAAATACGACTGTAATTACTCTTCCAAAGAATGATAAAATAAAGATATTTGCTATTACTGTAACGAATAATGAAAATAATAACATTCAGTTATTGCAACCTTTATCAGATGATTTTAAGGATAATAAATCTTATAATCTGAGAAAATAAGGTTTCGGAATTTATTGTAATGTTCAGTGGGCGCTTGAGATTATTCAATCCTATTTATATGAAAAAATATTTGCCGTTCATCGCATTGTTAATGCTCAGTATCAATGTCTGTTTTTCGCAAACAGTATCGCGAAATATTAAAACAGCTGAATACCGCGCATTGCAAAAAAAACTCTGTACTGGATGGAATACCTGGTACAACCATAGTTTTATGTCACACGTTTTATTGCCGGAGGGTTTTTCGATCAATATTTGTGTGGCTCGTCCCGGCCTCTGGGAGACGGGCTTCCTGAGGGAGAATTACAAAGGCTCGAAATCGCTTCCGCGCCCTGAGGAAGTTAAACCTGGATTGAGATCTGACGACGGGAGTTATACCAGCGTAGAAGTTAAATTTAAGGAAGAAGTTATTCAAGTACAAAGTGCCGTAGATGGTGACGATCAGTTGATTTTAGTGACTCCGGCAAAACCCTCTAAAAATCAGCTTGTTATAGAGGCAGGACTTCCTTGGGATCGTAAAGGAATGATTGGGGTTGAGGAAAATATGCTCTCAGGAAGATTTCCACACCGGACAATTTCTGTGCATACCACTGAATTGCCTGTAAAAGACGGATATGTGGTCAGTTACAATCCGCATCTCACAGTTCCGTTGTTGAAGGAGGTGGGAATCTACACAGGGAAAGTCAGAACACTGTCTGAGATCAAAAATATTATTGATAAAAACCGTGCCGTGCAGCAAAAACGGATCGACAGTTATGGAAAATTATCGGAGGCTTTTAAGGCAATGCAAACGATTCTTGCGTGGAATACGATCTATGATGCTCCTAATATCAGGGCAATTACACCGGTAAGCAGGTTCTGGAATCACAGCTGGGGTGGTTTTGTCCTCTTCGACTGGGATACCTATTTCGCAAGTTACATGTGCTCGATGTTCAATAAAGAACTGGCCTATGCCAATGCCATTGAGATCACGAAGACAATTACTCCGGATGGCTTTATTCCCAACTACCAGGCACCGTTCGGGGTCACCTCATGGGACAGGTCGCAACCACCTGTAGGAAGTCTGATCATTTACGAAATATACAAACGCTACAATGAAAAATGGTTGCTGGAGGAGGTATACGATGAGTTGCTTTCGTGGAACCGCTGGTGGCCAAAAACCAGGGATGTAGGGGGTTATCTCGCCTTTGGATCCAATAATGTTCCGGATTCGCTGCGTACAATCGAAAAGCATAATATGCAGGCAGCGAAATACGAATCGCTGGATAACTCACCTCTTTACGACGATGTTCCATTCAATCCGGTGACGCACACCATGGATTTGGCGGATGTAAGTCTGATGAGTTATTATGTAATGGACTGTGATGCACTATCGAAAATTGCTGTGGTTTTGGGCAAAAAATCAGATATTTCCGAGCTGAAGGAGCGTTCTGCCAAATATGGTAAAAGATTAGCAACAATGTGGGACGAGGAGGAGGGTATTTTCCTCAACAAACGACTCGATACAGGTGAGAAATCGCACCGGATTGCACCAAATAATTTTTATCCGATGCTCGCCAAAGTTGCCACACAGCAGCAGGCAGAAATTATGATCAAAAAGCATTATTTTAATCCTGACAAATTTTATGGAGAATTTGTAATGCCTTCTATTTCAAGAGATGACTCTGCTTTCAAAGATAACAGCTATTGGCGTGGACGGATTTGGGCACCCATGAATTTTTTAGTTTACCTGGGAATGAGGAATTATAACCTTCCGGAAGCGAGAAAGGATTTGATCGCTAAATCAATGAGTCTGCTGATGAAATCGTGGAATGAAAACGGAGCTGTTTTTGAAAATTACAACAGTGTAACCGGCCGTGG
>JBAXOA010000183.1:0-6113 GCA_037133495.1 Mariniphaga sp.
TCAGAAAAACATGACGAAAAAAATTAAAAAAACGAATTTTTAGAACCTCCCATAATACGACTAGCACTTTCCTCCTGACAATTCAATCATAAAATGTTTAAAATTAATATAGTTGATTTCTTAAGTTATCCAATCTATAGTGGTAGACTATTACCTGAATCAATATTTGATGGGAAAATCATCATTAATACGATTAATCCTCACAGCTATTGTATCGCAAAAAAAGATGCTCTATTTCGTCAAATTCTGCAAAAATCCGACTTTCTATTACCTGATGGCATTGGAATAGTATTCGCGATACGTTATTTGACAGGCCGAACAATTTTACGTAAAACAGGCTCCGACCTTCACAAAGAGATATTGATGAGAATGAATGCATCAGAGGGAACAGTTTTTTACCTTGGTTCATGCAGTGACTCGTTGTTTAAAATCCATAAAAGGGTGATGAAAGAACATAAAAATATTATTGTTGGAACATTTTCACCGTGCTACGATGAGCATTTTTCAGACGAGGAAAATGAACTCATCATCTCCACAATTAATGAATTCAAACCCGACGTATTATTCGTTGGAATGACGGCTCCAAAACAGGAAAAATGGGTGAACCAACATAAAAATTCAATCAATGCGAAAGTTATTTGTTCTGTTGGCGCAGTCTTCGATTTCTATTCAGGATCAATTAAACGACCCGAAATGTTTTGGCAAAGAAATAATCTCGAATGGTTCAGACGTTTTATGCAGGAGCCCAAGAGACTGTGGCATCGAAACTTCATTTCGACTCCCAGATTTTTATGGAATATTTTTCTCGCTAAATTTTGGAACAGAGGTCAGATTAACATAAATAAATGACTTTATTTGTAAATTATAAAGAAAGAATTATGAGAATTTTTTCCTTATACGTTCAGAGTACTATAAAACCAAGAAATTTATTTTTTAACTAAAAAGAAGAAGTCCGGTACTTCGCTCTGCATGCTAACCAATGCATTGACCGGGTTTTGTTTTTTCTTTGCAATTACTTGTCCTGTACTCATTTCATCCATGTGACTGAGGAGGCGAAGCCGTGAATAAACTATTGTTCTACAACTTTTTAAGGGAATTATTTGAATAAAACAAGCACGCTATACTACTTGCTAACCAACTAAAGAATTCGAAAATGATTATAGCTGTAGATTTCGACGGAACAATTGTTGAACATAAATATCCCGCAATCGGTGCTGTTCGTCCTTTTGCTTTCCAAACGCTAAAAGCATTGCAAGCCAATGGCTTTCGTATCATCCTGTGGACTAATAGAACGGGGTCTTATCTCGATGACGCCCTCTCCCTTTGCCGTAAAAATGACTTCGAATTTTATGCGGTGAATAAAAATTATCCCGAAGAGGAGTGGCTCAAGACCGGAAGCCGAAAAATCCTTGCCGATGTTTATATCGACGACCGTAACTTTGGAGGAATTCCTTCATGGGGAGAGATGTACCAGGAACTCTGTCCTGAACCCAGCTTACTTCCGCCTAAGTCCAAATCATGGTGGACAAGGTGATGAAGATCCTAAAATTAAATACATTAGCATTCAAAAATATGACCAATATTAAACGGCTCCTCTGGCAAATTACCGTTGCCATTATGTTCTTTTCGTGCATATCGCCCAAAAGCACAATCTATATGCAAGACAAAAGCGCCAATAAAAACTATACCAACGTTTATTCCAAGGCAACAGTCGTTACCGAGAAATACAAAATTCAAACCAACGACTATATTTATATCCGTGTAATCACAGATAACGAAAAGATCTCGACCTACTATAACCTATCCTCCGGAAACAACAATTCGATGAATTCTACCATGATGCAAGGGCAATCGGGGACTAAATTTATGTCTTACCTGGTTGACGACAAGGGGGAGATCGACTTCCCTTCCCTGGGAAAAATACCCGTAAAAGGACTGACCCGTAGCGAAGTAAAACAAAAAATCAACGATATCCTCAAGACTCAAATCGACAACTTCACCTTAGTTGTAGAGCTTACCAACACCTACTTTACAATATTGGGTGAAGCACATGCCGGAAACTACCAGATGAGTAAAGATCAGATCACCATCTACGAAGCAATTGCCATGTCGGGCGATCTTTCGATCTACTCCAAACGTAAAAAAATCAAAATCATCCGGCATACCATCGACGGTACTTCCCTGGTAAAAACCATCGATCTGACCGATAAAAATCTTCTCGATTCCGAAGAATCCTATATCTACCCGAACGATATCATTTATGTTGAACCGATCAAAGCCAAGATATTTGGCTTCGGAGAAACATTCTCACTGGGAATGGTCACCAGTCTGATCAGTTTCTACCTTCTGTTCAGGGC
Organism: Mariniphaga sp.; assembly: GCA_037133495.1. Taxonomy (GTDB): domain Bacteria; phylum Bacteroidota; class Bacteroidia; order Bacteroidales; family Prolixibacteraceae; genus JAAFHB01. The sequence goes on from JBAXOA010000183.1 coordinate 2,358, forward strand.
AATTAAATAATAAATTGATACAGCAATAACGAAATTATTATAAACAAAGCATACCTGTACAAAGATATTTTTCATGAATCAAACCAAATTGAACCGAAACGAATTGTTTGGAAAAGATAATTCAACCGATAATGAGGCCTTCAAGAAATGGCTTTACCTCATCGCAAACAATTGGCTGTTAATTACCGTGTTTATTGTCCTTGGAACATCAATTGCATTCTTTGTGAACCGCTACACCGTTCCAATTTACAAGGTCACAGGAAGTGTAATCGTGAAGCCAGAGCGCAAAACACCACTGACTGAAACAATGTTGATGAACGGATTCGAAGCTGATAACAATGAGACATTTATCAATCAGACAATCCTGTTAAAGACCCCTTCGAAGATTAAAAAAACCCTCGACCACCTCGACTTTAATATTTGTTACTATTCGAGTGGCAGGTTTAACGAACGTGAGTTTTATCCCGAGAAACCATTTAACGTTCAGATTGATTCCGCACACGTTCAGCCACTCAATGTTAAAATCAATCTAAAATCCCGGCAGGATGGGAAACTTTACTTAACTGCCACGGCTGAAGAAGTGCAGCTTTATAATTTCAAGACCAGCAAGGTCGGCGGCACTCTCGAAAATTTTAAGTTAGACCAGGAGTTTATCCCAGGCAAGAATTATACAACCGACACCTTTTCCTTCAGTATCACCCCAACCAACACTCTTCTAAATATGCTTGCCGACGATGGTCAGTACTACTTTGTGTTCAAGAGTACGGAGTCAATGGTCAAGGAATATAGTACACTAACGTTAGATTATGCGACCAAAGGGGCTACGGTGGTTTATCTTTATCATACAAGTGCTTGTGAAGGAAAGTCGGCAGCCTTTTTAAATCAGCTGATGGACGACTGGAGGCGGTCGGATCTTGACAAGAAAAATGAGACCGCCAACAACACCATCGATTTCATCAATAAACAGTTAGATGGTCTTGGCGATACATTGCAGAATCTAAATACCAAACTACGTAATTTCCGAACCCTCAACAAGGTGGTAACTCCGGAGGTGCTGGTGCAGAGCAGTTATATAAAGCTTGAGGCGCTCGATGCGGAGGAGATGCAGCTTAAGATGCAAAAGACCTACCTCGATCAGCTTGAGACTTACCTCAGCAAACGTGAGGACTACAATAAGCTGGTAGCACCTTCGGTGGCAGGGCTCGAGGCCGGTCCGTTTGGCGACTATCTTAAACAGCTCAGTGAGATTCGCGGCGAGTTATTTCAATATATGGGTCAAAGCAAGCTCAACAACCCTTACCTGGCCAACAGACGCAAGCAGGAAGGTATTTTGATGGCCTCTATCCAGGAGTATATCATAAGTCTCAACGAAAGCATCAAGCTGAAGCTTAATATGATAGCCTCACATAAAGAGCGGTTTACGCAGGAGCAGAATAAGCTTCCGGCTAAAGAACAGGAGCTGTTCGGCATCGAACGAAGTTTTAAGATGACCGATGCACTCTTTACCATGTTACAGGAGAAAGGAATCGAAGCGAAGATCAAAAAATCATCGAATACGGCCGATAACCAGATTGTCGAGCGGGCTACATTTCTTGAAATGGTGAAACCCGAAACCGGCAAGATTTATGGCATTAGTATGTTGATAAGCCTGCTGCTTCCCTTGCTCTATTTATTGATTGTCGATTTTTTCGATAACAAGATCAAAACCCGCGAAGACTTGCAACGGCTTACACAGGCACCTGTTTTTGGGAGTATTACCTGGAGCGAGGAGGAGACCAACTTTGTAACAATGGAAAAACCACGCTCCTCAACCTCCGAAGCCTTCAGGGCATTGCGAACACGACTGAATTTCCTCACTAAAGAGCATGGACAGCAAACGATTATGCTTAGTTCATCGATGCCGGGCGAAGGGAAAACCTTCTGTGCCATAAACCTGGCAGGAATCATGGCCCTTTCGGGGAAGAAGACCCTCATCATGGGCATGGACCTCCGCAAACCACGATTGGATAAACACCTTGTACTCCCTTCGAATACCGGTCTCACCAACTACCTGATCAACGAAGCTACGATCGAAGAGATTATACAATCAACAGCCTATCCTCACCTCGACTGTATTCTTTCAGGCCCTATCCCCCCAAATCCGGCAGAGCTGATTACTACCGAGCGAATGAAAGAGCTTTTTGTCCACTTAAAAGAGCGCTACGACTATATCATTATCGACACCAGTCCCGTGGGGCTGGTCACCGATGCGCTGCTGATAAGCCCCTTTTGTACCGCTATGCTCTATGTGGTAAGGCATAAATATACCACCAAACAACTCTTCGCTTACAATATCGGACTCATCGAAGAATCGCAAATCCCTAACCTGGGACTCCTCATGAACGGTATAAAAACGAGGAAAAACGGGTATGGATCCGGGTATGGTTACGGTTACGGGTATGGTTACGGTTATGGATATGTGGAAGATGAATCCAAAAAATCACGCCGGTTCTCGATTCGTCAAACGTAGAATTGTAATGTGCTAATCAATAAATCAATGGTCTTTAATAAAAAAGAGAAAAACAACGGCGACTGGGATGAAATCATTAAGCCTCAGAGCAGTTTATTCGAGATTGACTTGCAAGAGATCTGGCGGTACCGCGACCTTCTGCTGATGTTTGTAAAACGCGATATTGTCACATTTTACAAACAGACAATACTCGGTCCGCTTTGGTTTTTCATTCAGCCCCTCTTTACCACGCTGATGTTTATCGTGATTTTTGGCAGGATGGCCGGCATTTCCACAAACGGATTACCGCAAGGGCTGTTTTACATGTCAGGGATCCTGTGCTGGAACTACTTTTCCGACTGTCTGAACCGCACCTCCAACACGTTTAAAGACAATCAGAATATATTTGGGAAGGTTTATTTTCCGCGCGTTGTGGTACCCGTTTCGATCATTGTCTCCAATCTCATCCGTTTTGGGATTCAGTTTCTCCTCTTTATCGGATTTTACATCTATTATCTGGTGCAGGGTGTCGCCATTCAACCCAATATCGGCATCTTGTATTTTCCGCTTTTGATCCTGATCATGGCCGGTTTGGCCCTTGGCTTCGGGATGATCATTACTGCGATGACTACCAAGTACAAAGATCTTACCTTTCTGGTACAGTTTGGGGTTCAGCTTTGGATGTATGCCACACCGATTATTTATCCGTTAAGTGCAGCACCTGAGAAGTACAGGTGGCTGATTGTGGCGAACCCAATGACAGCTGTTGTCGAAACCTTTAAATATGGCTTTCTGAATCAGCCATCCTTTAATATTTACCATCTGCTCTACAGTTTCTGCTTTATGCTGCTGTTACTTGCAACAGGAGTTTTGGTGTTTAACAAGGTCGAAAAAGGGTTTATGGATACGGTGTGAGGAAGTTTTAAGTGTTATGTTTTAAGGAAAACACTTTCCCCCCGAGGCTGTTCAATAAAGTGTATCAAAAGAGGTAAAACCAAAGAAGCCACAGTTTGGTTGTGCAAAAGGCCGTTTTAAAATGTCTTCTGACTTTGATGAACCGCTCGATGATTTACATGAATCACTAGAATTCCTCCATCGTGATCCATTTGACAGAATACTTGTAGCCCAAGCAATTGTAGAAAAGATGACAATCATTACGAGAGACGAAAACATTCAGAAATATAGTGTTAAGACAAATTGGTGAGAAATTTAATACAGAAAAAATAAGTGGAACCAATACAATTTCAGGTATTTACAACTTATTACAG
>JBAXOA010000184.1:0-6104 GCA_037133495.1 Mariniphaga sp.
TTATGGTGGAGAATAGGGGGATCGAACCCCTGACCTCTTGGCTGCCAGCAAGGGTTTAAGCCTTGCACCGCAACGCTTCCAGCGCCACGAACGCGCATATTCCGCCATAGTGTTTTTTGCGTTTATCACCACTGTGCACCAGAAATCATATAGAATTACAAATTTGTGAACGGTTTGTGAACGCGACTATTGTCACCTGCAAGTTATATGTTTTGGTATTTAATCTCACTTTTCATCTTTCATCCACTACCATTTGTTTCTGTGCCATTATTGCAATTCAGTAATTGTGGCAACATTTTGGTAGTTACAAACTATATGGAGCTTATTTGCTCCTGATTTAAGAATACGGGGTATTTTAAAGCCCTTTTGTATATTAGTAATCCGAGGATGCAAATTCATCTAATTTATCAAGAAATTCAAATTCTGAAAAATCGATATCCAAGTCGCTTTTTTCTAGTTTATTGCTTTCGAAATGTTTTTCAATCCAAACTTTTAATTTTTGCATACCTTGATAGAATTCTTTGCGAGTCAAAATGTTAGTTTTATTTGGCCCAACATTTTCATTCAGCTCATACTCAAAATTATTGTTGTAAAATTTTACTTTTATTGCAATCAATTCGCTAAAAAAAATGTCTTTTTTAGCATAGTCAAAAGCAGTTCCATCAAAATCGAGCCACCCATTCAAGTCAGCTTCATAGGCCAGCAACCACTCTTTACCAGTCATCATAAACCCAGATTTTCCTTCAATATTTAGGTCTTCTAGCACAATTTCTGATTTTAGACTTGAAAGAATTGCTAACATACTTTTCGAGCTCTTGCTGTACTTTGGATCTTGAATAATATCAAGTAGAATTATAATTGCCATAGAATTTCTCGAATCCACAATTTTTTTTATGTATTCTAATGATATCTTAATATTAAGTACTTTTACACACCATACTGCCCAAATTAATTCCTGATGATGGAGTAGTGCTGTACTGTTTTCAATAATATCATAGATAACTTTCTTAACATTGGTTTGCTGAATATAATTTTTATTTTTGACTAGTATAGGCAATATTATATCTGTCAAGGAAGGAAATCGCGCCCAAATATTTATTAATTTTGATTGAATCACTGGCCATTTTTTCCTATTATATAGATGAAAAGACAACACTTTTAAACCATATCTCATTGTGCTAATATCTTTATATTTCTGGAAAGTCATTGCAAGTTTATCCATAAAAATATCAGGTTCCAAGTGTATAAGGTGCTTAATCTCTTCAATCCAAGGTTTATCAAAGACAAATGGGCTTTCAAGCATCTCAGCTTTGTTTTCATTTAGTATAAGTTCGTATTGGCTAAGCTCAGATCTAATAAAGGAAATAACACCTTTTTTAAGTGCTTCATCATTAAGAAAAATATAATAATCATCCACAAATCTTCTGCACATTATCTGGGAATATCGTTGGCTTATTTTGTAATCAATTTGGCATAGTATTATTTCAGAAATAATCCTTGAAACAGCGTTCCCAACTAAAATGCCATTCGTTTGTTGTGAATTCATATTTCGGATGCATACATCTAAAAGGTTTCCATAAAATGAGGATGATCGATTGTTTTTTGCTTGTGCCTTCCCATGAATAGCCCATGGTATGCTGTGCGTATATATGCTGTCAAAGAAAGAATTAATATCAAGTTTTATCTCAAATAAATTATTCTGGTATAATCTCTCTATTTCTTCTTTAGTGTCAGAAATTCGCCTCGATTTTTTTACAAAACTCTCATCTTCCTTGGGCTTTCGATTTATTGGACATGATAATGAGTAACTACTTTTCCCGAAAATAAGCATTAAATCTTTGGAGTTTTTAACTAAAATATCTACAGTTTTGAAATATTGGATCGGATTTGGAACCGCAAATTTTCTGCGTGCGTTTTCGTTTTTATATCCACTATATATAATTGGATTCGAATATGATTTATCCTCAATATTATTATTAATTATATTCATCAAGTGAATATGATTACTAGCTAGATCATTAGTATTAAAGCAAGGGGGTAGTTCAGCCGGGAAAAAGTCATTTCTAATTAGATTTTCAAAATATAACATTCTATAACTCCTTATTTCATAGGCTCAGCTTATTTTACTCGATCTGCAACTTCTAGCATATACTCTTCTCTAATTTGTGATAGAGTCTTCCCACTTTCTTTGTGAACAGCAAAATTGTATGTCTGGATGCTTGACCATCCGTATAATTCTTTTAGCCAAATTTGTAGTGATAATTGTTTTTCTCCAACCTTAACATTGCCATTCTTCAAAAGTATTCCTTCATCATCGCGCCCTTTTGCAACAATAATGTCTCCCGCTTTAACTACTCCCCATTTAAGCAATGAATCAATTTTAGGCATAGTCCGTCTCGTGATGTCAGAACTTTTACCCATTTTCTTGTTATTATTATTTTCCATAAGATTTACATAGTAATCCGTATATTCGTTGAGCGGAAGTATCTTTTCTGCATCAATATATATTTCTTCATTGATTTTATATGGATTTAGCTTATAGCAGCTTATATCTACATTATTGTTGTTTAACCAAGCAACAGCAGAAAGGGTGTGATCATCAAAGTCAGATGCAACTAAAATAATTTTCTGCTTTTCATTAAAACTATTGACAGCATCATTAATCTGAAGAAATTCACTTAGCTGTCTAAAGCCAAACTCATATGGTGTCAATGATCCCATTATATATTCACTTCGATATTTCTCAATATACGGTGCATAGACTTTTATAACCATATCTTCAACATTTTCGATTGTAGCATAACTTGCCGCATACCGAATTGCTTGAAACTCGAAGGCTTCTTTCCGTCCTTCAATATCTTTTTTATCCCTCTTGATCTCAATCAATACAATATTTCCATTATTATCGACCGCCGTTAAATCGCTACGCTTAAGTTTTTCATCCTTGACCTGCCTTCCGACTATAAGCATAGACTCTTCTTCATCGCAGATCATATCTATACTTGTCCTTAATATCTCTTCAAGATCTGTTTCTTTCATTCCGAGTTCTGAAAATGTCGCAGATTCAATTTTTGAACCTGTTTTGTTCTTAATATTATACATTTGAGTTCACCCCCACCTTCTTATTGGACCTAGTTAATAATGACTCGATCATTGATTCAATAATGACTTGTCCACGCATAACATAACACTTCGTCAAAATCTAAAATTTTGTTAGTTAAATATTGTAAACGATATATTTAGTACTGGCTTGGCTTGACCTAATCTATTCTATTTTCAAAAAACCATTCTCAATAGCCTGTGGAAATTGAAATCTTTTTTCGGCTTTTCCAAAAGCAACGGTGATAAGTCCATTACTTAAATCAGTTACTTTCCCTTCGCCAAAGGATTTGTGCGTAAGAGTAGAACCAACTTTGACACCTGATGTATTGATTATTGGCTTTACTTCTTTCTTCGAAACAGTAGAAAAATCAGGTGCCTTTATGTTAAAAGCAGATGTGATGAGATTCGGTTTTTGAAGTGATATAGGTGCTTTGTAGATATTTACCTCTGAGCTTTTATTATTATTCTTTGGCTTTTCTACTTCAGTAATTATCTCTTCGTCATCCTCAGTTTCAAAGGGCTTATCCGGCAAATAGTTATCTTGTGCGGGTGGCGCTTCCATTTCATTTTGTTGCTGAACAAACATCGCGTTATAGTCCTCACGACTGATAACCGTACTAAACAAACCAACATTTTCGCCCTCATGTTTGTTAATACCAGCATATGAAAGACTTGCATCCTCATAGCGCTTAAATTTATAAACAGCATCATCCATAACTGATTTGTTGAACACTCCCAGAGAAACAAGCAATTCAAAATCCTTTACATCAAGACCTGTTACCTTTTTGAAAAGTCCGGGTTCAAGTTGAGTAATAACATCCTGCAATGAATATTCTCGGTAATCGGTCAAATACATAAAAATCGGCACACGGGTTGCAAACTTAATCAGCTTTTCCTGTATAAGCTTGCGTTTTGATTTGTATTCTTTTTCGTCCTCTGTTAGCTCCTTTTTCTCTTTTGGCGTCAGTTTTTCTTCGTCATCTTTTTTGGCTTTTTTAACGACTTCAGATTTGTTGATAATGGTCTGAATGTCCGCATTCAAACTGCGAAAGCCCTCAATGTTCATAAGTGCAGCCATTGCCTCTTTGCTTGCCATTAGTCGGGATAGTGTGTCATTATCAACATTAACAAGAAGTGCCGATTCCCAGCGCTTTGCAAGCAGGGTAGCGGAAGTTCCTGCCATTGCGATATCCAAAATTTCGCTTGCACTTATCTGACGCATCGAGCTTCCGTCATACGCGAGAACAGGCAAAAAGCTAATAAATTCAGCAACTTTCTTTTCAGGGTTACCCTCTTTTATGTCAAGGTTGCGGCTATAATCTGAAATTTGTTTTAGGGCACGGTCAAGAGCAAAGTCAAAAACATAGCACTCGTGTTTCATTATCTCTTTGTTTCCTGCACCGGTATCAATTTCCCAAGGGCTTTGCACACGAAAAGCTGCTTGAAAATATGTCTCAGGACTTGTTAAGTTTCGCAGCATAAAAATGCCTGTCCACGGTTTTACGGTAACGCCTGTTGTCAGTTTACCGCAGGAAAGCGTAATCGTTTTTGTTGCAAGCGGGTCACCCATTGACTTTTGTACAGGTTCCAAAGCATCAACACCAATGCCTGCGCTCGAACCAGCACAAACATTGACTTTATAATCGTGGTAGAACGCGTTTTGCTTTTGATTAAGCAAACCACGCATAGCAAAACAAGCCGCAACATTTGGCATAAACCAGAATGTATGCGACAAAACATTTAAAAGCCTTGTATCGGAATAGGGCATAGGTGGACGCTTATCTTGCCCAAGCTTCATATCGTCAACAGCAGACGGTAAATGGGCTCCACGAATGAGGTCAAGCCACTTTTGCACCTCATTTTCATAAATATATTTTGCATCTTTACCTTTTTCTTTTGTTGAGAAAAATACATTGAGGTCAAATTCATTGAATTCTCCCTGCATTGCAATCTGTCGAATGCTATCGGGGATTTTATAGGTCATCATAACCATGCGGGGCATGGCTGCATAAGGGTTATCGGCTGTATCTCCCCAATTTTCTTTGGCACGCTGTTCATCGGAGTATGTCCAATTATAGATTTGGTCTTCAATAAATTCACCCGAGTTAATTGCACGAAAAGGAGTACCAGATAAAAATAAGTAGTTTGCTGTGGTAATGGGCAGCCATGTTTCGTTGATTGCATTATCCGCTTCTTCTGTTTTATATTTTTCAAGGTCAAGAGAACCAAACTCGTCCTCATCTTCACTGTCAAATAGTTTTTTTGCGTTTTCACGCCACGCTCCAAAATGGTATTCGTCAAAAATAACGATATCCCAATTTGTCGTATGTACCCATTCGTTTTTTGCTTTAATTCCACCATTTTCATTTGTACCAAGGTAATCCTGAAAAGAGCCGAAACATACTATGGGCTTAGATTTATCGGCTTGTTCATAGGTCATGCCACCACGGCAGATGAATTGCCAACCCTCAAAATCCTTGTGTGTAAGCAAATCCTCGCTCCATGCAGCTTCAACCGCTGGCTTAAAGGTTAGAATCAATACTTTTGTAAAGTTCATCCGTTTTGCAAGCTGATAAGATGTAAAAGTCTTACCAAAACGCATTTTTGCATTCCAAAGAAATTTTGGTGCACGACCTGAATATTCCTTTTTGGCTGAAGCAAAATATTCTATTGTTTTGGTAACGGCCTCTTCCTGTTCGGGACGCATTACAAAATCTTGAATGCGGTTTTCAAGATTAGCAGTTCCTGTTTTTACTGCAATGATAGCAGCTTTTAAATCATCAACGGTACAGCGGAACCATTCGCCGCCAGCACCGCTAACCTTTTTCTTGCGAAGAACCCTATGCACCTCGTGGTCGGTAAAACAGGAACCGTCATTGCGCATTGCCGATTCTTTAAAAACAATTTTATATGGAACCGTTCCATCAGGACGTTTTGTTGGATATTGCTGTGACACACGCCTTTGAACATCAATAACAGTATAGCCTACTTTAAATAGACCT
>JBAXOA010000185.1:0-6037 GCA_037133495.1 Mariniphaga sp.
AACCGGTGGTAAAAACGACTAAAAACACAAGAGCCCTGTAAGGGTTCAACCCCTAACGGGGCTGAGTTTGTGGCCTTAGTTTTATTCCGTGAGTTTCACTCACGGTTATTGATCCGTCGGCTGACGGAGCCCCTTTCAGGGATAAAAATACTGACGTCAGCTTAACTAAACGACATTGAATTAGGAATTAGGAATTACGAAAAAAAAATACGATTGCTTAATTGATAATTCCTAATTGATAATTCCTAATTCCTAATTGATAATTCCTAATTGATAATTGATAATTTCCCCTCTTTCTATCTTCCAAAAAAACTGTCATCCTTATCTTCCCGGGTTTGATCTTCGAGTGGGAAGTCTTTTCGCATTGGAAAATCTTTCATTTCCTCCATATTTAAAATGCGTTGAAGGTTTGGATGACCCTCGAAAAGTATTCCGTAAAAATCAAAAGTTTCACGTTCCATCCAGTTAGCTGAAGGCCAGATGGCAGTTGCAGATGCAATTTTAGGATCCGAAAGACCGGTTGCTGTTTTAATCCTTATCCGATGATTATATTCAAAGCTGTGAAGATGATAAACAACTCCAAGCTGTTCTTCTTCAAGATAGTGCATTCCACAAAGAGAAGTCAAAAAATTAAATTGCAGTGAACTATCGTTGTGCAAAAAGAGCAGCACATCTTGAATAACTTCTTTTTTGACAGTAATGCACAGCATATCCGCCATTAATACATGATCCTCTATTGATTTACCAAAATGGTCAATCAACTTACTCACAACTAACTGATTTCTTTCCGGGTTGATTTGGAACACAAAAATATTTTTAAAGATTCTAATTATTAATTATTCGGATACTTATGAAGTTATTCCATATCGTAATGTTTCATCAGTTCTTCATATTCCTTTGAATTTCGTCTTCTTAGCGATTCATTGCCGACGAGTTCCTGTATTTTGATGATGCCGTCAATAATTTGCTCCGGACGGGGAGGACAGCCTGGGACATAAACGTCGACCGGAATAATCCGGTCGATGCCCTGTAAAACGCTGTAAGTATCGAATATGCCGCCACTTGAAGCACAAGCGCCTACGGCAATCACCCATTTAGGTTCTGCCATCTGGATATAAATCTCACGCAGAACCGGGCCCATTTTCTTGGCTACTGTTCCCATAACCATCAGCAGATCACTTTGGCGAGGTGAGAAGCTTAACCTTTCGGAACCAAACCGGGCCAGATCGTAATGAGAGGCCATCGTCGCCATAAATTCGATGCCACAACATGAGGTAGCAAAAGGCAATGGCCACAATGAATTTTTACGTGCGAGACCAACGGCCTTTTCCATTGAAGTGGCGAAAAACCCTTGTCCTGAAATCCCTTCAGGCGTTTCAGCTATTGTTGGTGCGCCTATATTATTTTGTTTTTCTGACATGACAAATGTATTTAATTGTTACATTAACGCTTATCCCATTTTAAAGCGCCTTTCAGAATAATATAAATAAACCCCGCAAGAACAAGCATCATAAATAAAAACATATCGAGAAAGCCATCTTTACCCAATGATTTGAAATTCACTGCCCAAGGGTACATAAAGATCACTTCAACATCAAATAGAACAAAGAGAATCGCGATAAGAAAATATTTAACCGGAAACGGGCTCCTTGCATTTCCTAGTCCTTCCACTCCGCACTCAAAATTTTCAAGCTTTGCCTTCGACGACCGCTTAGGACCCAAATAATGGGTTGCCACCATTGTGGTGACCACAAAACCAAGTGCAATAAATATTTGTATTAAAACCGGAATATAATCTTGTGGCATTTTATATTAATCTTCTTTTACAGGAATAACAATGAATATTTCATTTTGTTCGTAAAATTAGAAAAAATGGGGTTATAAAAAAAGACCGGGTGACTTGTCCAGGCTATGGACAGTCATCCGGTCGATATTATTCGGAGGTAACCAGTGAAACGTGCTTAAAGTGGAGGACACCTTTTATTACACATCTGAAATATAAGGCAATAGGGATGAATGCAGTTCAGGCAATTACCATCCCGAAAATTTCATGAATCAATTTTTGCCACTCCATTGCCGCATCCCACGATGGGAGGTAATCCATCCACTCGTGAATTGGATCAATATTAGGTACATCCACTGCATAGGGAACCAGATGAAGGCCCGAACCTTCGAATCCCTTTAGCAGACGGCGCATGTGCCACCCCGATGTGATAAGCAGAATCGGTTTTGCATGATCTTGCGACGCGAGCAATCTGGTGAGATTGGCAATATTTTCACGCGAGGTGCGTGCATAGCGGTCCAGAATAATATCCTGTGGATCGACACCCATTTGACGCATATATTGCAGAAATTGAGGGGCATAGCTCCTCCCATTTATGAAATTAAAGGCCGATTCGCCCGACAGGTACAATTTTTTAACTCTTCCCAGCCGATATAACCGAATGGCCTCGGTAATCCGGTCTCCTTTAGCGTTGTAGTCGACTTGTTGCAGTTGTTGGGAATACCCTACCGAGCCGCCTGCGACAATTGCAATCTCAAATCGCAGCGTGCTATCCGGGGGTGTACAATAGGGCTTCGACCAGGCATTCATCGCGGAAACAAAAAGCAATCCGTTGGTGAAGACGACCGAAATAAACAGAATTACCCCCAGGAGGATCCTTTTGGGAAGCCCTTTTTTGAGAATAAACCACAGGATTAACAGACCGAAAATCCAGTTGACCGGTAAGGTGAAAAAATTAAAAAGTTTGGAGACGATAAAGAGCATTTAAGTAAGGTCTGCTGAAAAACTATTTGTATACAACGAAGTGGTTAAATTTGAATAACCCCTCCGTCAACTCTGACGGACGGAACCGGGGGAAAATGGACATAAAACGACACCAACCCCGAAGCGGACTGAATATTAATTTAATATATTGATATTGAACCCTTTCAGGGCTCAGATCGTGATCAGATCCTTCTCCCCCCAATTTCATTGGGGGTTATTCAAATTAAATCCTTTCAGGATTTTTTGGTGGAAAGATACTATCGTAACCTATTACTCTTCCCCTGGAATGGTGGGGAATTTTAAACTCCTCCTCTCATTCCTCCACTTGACTTCCATTCGAAGCAAAAACGGATAAATCATCGCGAATGAAAGTAAAAAAAGTCCCAATGCGATCAAAACGGCACTCCTTACTCCCTGAGTCAAGGTGACAAAGTCGAAGGCAAAAAGTTTGAACAAAAAGCCGAAGAGCATAAACATGGAGATATTTTTCAAAAACCGGTTCGATCGGTAGAACGACAAGCCAAATATTGCCATGGTTAACAACCAGATGAGTGCCGAATAGGGAAGGTATTTGTTGGCGGTTAACAAGTTGCTGGCAGCAGCGTTGTGTCCATTCGAAGTGGAAAAGAAGTGGAAAATATATAGCGAGAGATTATCGTATTCGGTGCAGAGTACAAAAAAGGAATAGCCAATGATAATCAATTGTATTCCCATGTTTAGCAATATATTCCGTTCATTTCGCCGATAAAGGCGCCAGCTCGCCATATATCCCAAAATCAGAAATGCGGCCAGTGCCAGGTAATGCAGCAAAAAGGCAGTCTGGTTTAGGTTGTTGGAAAAGAGTATACTTTCCCTGATTTCGATCATACTTCCGTAAACCAGCAAAGGGTAGGAACATCCAAAAGCAAACGCCAGTATAAGTATGGGTACTTTAAAATAGGTTTGTTTCCCCGAATAATAATTTAAAAGAAAGATAAAAAAGGCAGCTCCCGAGATAAACCATCCTACGTTTTTATGGATCAGTGAACCGGTTAATTGTCCTGACAGGGCGAATCCTATCCAGCCCATGGTTAGAAACAGTGATATAAGCTCTTGCGCACGAATGAGCCGGCTATAGGGGGTCTTTTTAAACCATTTTTTCAGCATGGCCAACTCTTCGTTCGATAGTATCCATTGTGTGCAAAAGAGCGCCGTTACAATTACGATACCACTTATTACGCCATGACTCAATGGAATTTTATCTGCCACAATCGCATCGTTTAGCAGCAAAGGGAGATACTTCTCTATCCACAGGAAAATAAAATCCGCCACCATTACGGCAGTCGCGAGCAATGAAATCGCAAAAGCAGGTTTGTTATTGTAACGACTGGCATAAAGGAGCATACCAACGGAAAGGAGCGCGGTAAAAAGCAGTATCATTTGCTGATGCAGTACCAGCGGGAGGATCGTTGCGGCCAACGCGATAACGGCAAAGTGATGGGGCAGCTCCCAGGCAGAAAGGTTTAATTTTCGCATCAGCCAGATGGCAGCGAGGGATGAAGTCAGTAAGAAAAGTGCAAGCGCCCACAGGTAGCCAAAGGCATAATAGGCAAGCACTATGTACGATGTGGTAATGGCGTAAACAGCCAGGTTGATCCATACGATTACAAGCTGCATCCATCGCGGCATAGGACGCTCTTCGGCATTCGCAGAATAGAGCACTATGGCATAAAAGAGAAGATACAGAAGGGTACCGCAGACGAAAAACAACAACAGAAAATCGGGTTTTGCATTCACGACAAATTTTCTGAGCCAGAAGATACCCAGAAAGCCAGCAGCCATGAAGAAGTTAACCAGATTGAGGTAGGAATGGGCTGTTTTGCGCGATACCCAGGCGACGGCGCCACCATAGAGGAGAATGTACGGGAAAAGGTATTCGAAACGACCGCTAAAGTTGGAGGCATAAAGAATGGAAGAGAAGTAAAAATAAAGCGAAGCCAGCAATATTATTTCAGACCGGCGATGTGTCAAAGCGTTCACAAACAGCAGTCCGGCGGGGAACCACAAATAGAGCGAAGCCACTGGAAAATTATAGTAATAACAACCGCCATAGATAAAATTAACGATCAGTATTTTTGATTGAATAACGATCAAACAGAGGCCACTAGCAAGGGCGAACGGATAGGTAATAGGACTGTATTTTGCAGCATACCTTGCGGTGAGAACCAGCACGGCCAGGGCAGGCAAAAAGTAGAGAAACAGTTTTAATGCACCCGATCCCGGAGTATCGAAGGTAGTAGTATCTTCCGATGGTTTTAACAGGCTCATCAATAGGGTGCTTAGGCTTCCTCCGGAGCTCCCTGTGCTGTGGAAAGAGAAATAGATACCGATGGTGAGAAAGAGTATCCCCAGCACGACCAGCACCCTGGAGGTGAGGAATCGTTCGATCCAACGTTCTTTGCGGTGACTTCGTTGTTTGCGTACGCTGTTCTTTCCTTTTCTGATCATTTTTTTAGGTGTATGTCATCCCGCTGGGACTGGATTACTTAAACTAGTGAAAAAATAATTACCTATTTTATTTTCTATTAGTATATAAATAGTTACCTTTGTTGATGAGATCTAAGAATTAATCTATGAAATCATCGGAATTGCATAGACGAATACGGAAAAATGGCTGGAAGCACATTCGCACAGAGGGTAGTCATTGCATCTATGAGAAAAATGGTTTTGCTTATCCGGTACCATTTCATGGATCGAAAGAAATTGGCAAGGGCTTAGCTAATGCCATAATGAAAGACATGGGAATTAAATAGGCTAATTTTAAGAATTATTGAAATGGAAACAATAAAGGTCATCATTGAAAAAACAAAGGATATGTATACCGCCTACGCAGAAAATGTCAGCGGTATTTATGCCGGGGGTGATTCTGTTGAACAGGTTAAGGAGTCTGTCTTAGATTCCATTCGATTAATAAAAACGTATAATACGGCTGAAAATATTCCGAGGATTCTCAATGATGATTATCGAATAGCTTATCGATTTGATACGCAAAGTTTTTTAAACTATTACAACAAAGTGTTCACCAATGTGGCTTTAGAGCGAATAACGGGTATTAATCAAAAACTCTTGCACCACTATGCGACTGGTTTGAAGAAGCCACGAGAACCACAACGGAAAAAGATTGAGACCGCTCTGCATAAATTAGGTTCGGAGCTTTTGTCACTGGAGTTGTAATTTAAGTTGTAGAAATAAAATAATGTCGTATTATTTTTCAATCAATTCATTAAATCC
>JBAXOA010000186.1:0-5832 GCA_037133495.1 Mariniphaga sp.
TCGGACAGAACGTTCATCTGCTGAGAAATCCTTTTCATTGGTGATACGCAAAGTTAGCCGGTATAGATATGGATCATTGAGATCCCACAAATGAGGATTTTCAATTTGAAGTGCAGTTTTAATGATCGTATCTCCCGGAGGAATGTCACAATCAAAGGTCATTGTCTTCAATGTCTCACCGTTGGTGGCAGGAGCTGCAGAAAATACAAAATGCTGATGGGTGCGTTTTGTCCCGGCATTTCGCAGGGTGGCTTCTATCTGAATGACTTCACTTTCGGAGGAGGCGGACGCAAATAGATCTTCTGCACGAACCAAAGGCACGCGCATCAATTCGACTGAACCGGTTATCCCGCCACAATTATATTCGCCACCTGCTGTGTAAGGTATTATTCTTGCCTGACGTGGAATCTGCTTCAGGGTCATGTTGTCAATCGGTTCATTTGTCGGGTTTAATACCCTTACGCTTAAGTGATTTGTTTCACCTGATTTGACCACATCTGTAACGTCAATAATAAAAGCAATATCACCGCTTTCATAACGACCCATAAAAACATTATTAAGCCATACGTCACCCATGTAATCAATTGATTCAATGCGCAATAATGTCCGACTAGCTGGTTTATTGTTTTTTGGAGCCAAAAAGTCGTGCCAATACCAAACCACCCCATGGTATGCCGGAAAAACATCCTGAAGAATCCAGGGGACCTTAATTTTTTTTGCGCCTGGAAGCGGATTTTCCCACCATTTCCGGTCTTTACCGATATTCGCAGGATCCTTTTCAATTAACCAGTCTCCGTTCAGTGAAATGATGGATTTTGAAGTTAACTGAGTATTCTTTAATGTTAATGGCTGAGCAACTACCATCCCGAAATTGATCGTCAGAGAAAAAATGGCAGAAATTAATGTTATTTTGAATTTTCGATTATTTTTCAGCGTCATTTCGTTAATTCCTTTTTAGTTCAATGATTCTCAATTAATCCTGTTTTTTTATACCGGATCAAAAGGGATGCCGGTTTATCTTTCAAATTAAGCAGATAACCTCCAATTAGCTGCTCACCGGTTACTGTCGATTTGATTTGCGTATCTTCATCTGTTAACTCGTAACTCATCCCGGGATCGATTCCGTTTAGTTTCACGGTAATGGATTGTTCATTAGAATTTATCCGTCTGAAGGCCATGATGATCCCATCGCTTTCTTCTGGTCTGTTGAGTTGATAGGCCAGCCATACATTGTCTTTGATCATATTTTCGGTGGTGGTCAGCGGATAATAATCTGCATAGTAATAAGGACGCAAACTTTTAAATTCCTGAAAATATTTTTGAAGTTCGGGCTGTGAATGTTCCCTGCTGTTGATGTCCCAGTTGATCACCATCGAAGTGCTCATATTGGATCGAAAATGGTATTTCGACACGTTAAAATTACCGGTTCCATGCATTGGCAGGTAAAAATTCAGACCATAAGCATGGCATTGAGAACCATCCGGTTCACCGTATTGGTAATCAGTTCGCCACAATGGAGAACTTCGTGATATGGTTTCAAGGTCAATACGCCGCCCTCCACTTGCACAATTATCGATGATCAGGTTAGGAAAACGGGCCAGAAGTGCATCCCAAAAGGCATATAAACCTTCGATATGCCTGATTTCTGAAATTCCGATCCTGTCAGGTTTATCATTTGCCACCCAATAGGGCATTGGATCGAAGTTAAAATCTTGCCGGTAATAGTCGATTCCTTCTTTTTTAAGAAAGTTGGAGATATAATCTGTCAGCCAGATTCGTGCTTCTTCATTTCCTAAATTAAAAAGAGAATTACCGTTTCCGGGAAGCTTTAACAGCCAATCAGGATTTTGACTGGCAAACAGCGTTCCTTTTGTCACACGTTCAGGTTCGAACCATAGCAAAAATTTAGCGCCTACCTGATGAGCCGCATCCGTAACCGGTTTGAGTCCATTGGGGAAATTCTCGGTATTGGGACTCCAATTACCTACATTCGGCCAGCTCCCGTTACATGCATACCAGCCTGCATCCAGCCAGAATACTTCGGGAACAATACCAAATTGCTTGTGCCGGTTAATCATTGCGATTGAAAATGATTCGGTAGTGCAGGTGTGTTCATTACACGGAGGCGGACCTTCGCGGGCAAGAAATACGGAAAATGGTAATTCCACATGCTTTCCGTTCATCTTGCGGGTGTGATGAGCAAGGACAAATTGCCGGAACTGGTTGTGTCCGGTCATTCTGTCTGCGCCAGTCCAGAAGAGCAGACAGATTTCAGGAGTACGGATCTCCTCTTTTGGAAGCAGTTTTAGCTGCATTTTTTCCATTCCCGATTTCAGCCTGAATGATTTCTCATCCGTTTGGCAGACATCGGAAAACCATTTTCCGGTCCATCCGACAGCCACCATAATTCCTTGCTTGCCGGGCATTTCCATATTGAAAAAAGGGAAAGCTGTGTTGTCGGACGAACGGCCGCCGACAGGTGTCATATAAATACTTTTTCCAATCTTACAAACTTCGTCAACAGGCTGAAAATCTGTTCGCTCCGCATTGCTTCCTTTTGCATGATGAAGAACAAAAGGACCTTTAATTTTTGTTCCAAAAGACTGGTCAATAACAGCTGAATTTCTGATGACAGGTGTGTTGATTCCTGAATTATTCGAGAATTTCAATACCCATTCAACGGCATTAAAATCCATATATATGGTTACATGGCATTTTACAACAAGGCCGGTCTGCTGATCAGAATAAGTGTACACTGATTCTTCAATATTCGGGTCCGATGTTATCAGCTTTTCGGATTGGAATTTCCATCTTTGGATAAAACTGCCGGAGCTTTTACCACCGTACTCAAATGAGAAAGGCGGAACTGTCCCTCTTGCAAAGTGCTGCATAACCCATTGGCGGACATTGATTGTACCAGTTTGGTTATCATTCGCCTGTGCATCATAAGCTGTTTCGCTAAATAAGAAAAAAGCAAAAATAATCAGAATACAGATCTCTTTAATTGATCTTAAAAAATCCTTTTTAGAACAATAATTCTTAATCATGTTTGATTTATTTTAAATTTTGAAACATAAATTGTTATTTCCTTTTTTCCTGTGAAATCCGAAGAGGAAGGGTCGACAGTAGTCGAAGGGAAAGCAGTTAAGGTGTTTACAAAAAAGAGACTTAAAAAAAGGATTGATAACTTTCCAGATTGATTTCTAAAATATTTTTTTTCAATCATAATATCAATTGCTTGACTTTTGACTTTCCATTTTACAGCTGTTTCAGTTAAAGTCCAATGAATTTTGGGATAGAAAGCAAATCAAATTATTCGCGGAGCCAGTATGATAAGGCACGGAGTTAACAACAAAGCTGAATTATTAATGCATTTCAGTCTCGCAGGCTCCAATTCCACCTCTGAAATAATTAAACTGAACATTGGGATGACCGGCTAGCAGAGACATAGGAACGGAGGAGTCCATTATTTTCTTGCTGATCATCAGTGCAGTTAATCGTTGTCCGAATGGATTATCGTGTGCTCCTGCCTGCCAGATCGATACTTTTTCCGCTTTCCACGTTTGCTGCGGACCAACCGTTAATGCCTGTCTTGGAATGCCGGTAACCACACCACCTGCACTGGTTCTCGCATTCTGCATACAAGTAATGGGGTGCAGATCAACCACGCGGGTTGTCAGTTTCCTAAACTCTTCAGGTGTTGGCGGAGCATCCTTATAGCTGCCTTCTCTTTTAAACGGATCATTAAAAGCCCAGTGTTTAGTGTCACCCTGACCGCCTTGCATCACTGCGCAACGAACGCCGCTATCCCAGCTGTTAATATATTTGCCGGTTTCAGCTTTTGGGAAATGCATATTTGAATCGGGCATTCTGAATTTTGGATCTATACGGTTAAAACAGAGATCTCTGTCTGCTTTCTCGAACGACAAGGGATGGCAGGCATCCAGTTCTTTCCCATTGACATACCACTCGTCCATTCCCCAGAAATGGGCATTCGACAAATCGAGTTGCAACTCGTTCACGATGCGTGCAACTAAGGGCAGTTGTTCCGTTGGCCCAATCGGACCACATATTCCGACCGGATTATCTGCTGTAGCCTGTTTCCAGGAAGTGATGTACTCCAATGCTTCGGCGAGGTAAAAATCCTCCAGCGTATCGTAAAAAACAACTTTAAATCCATCTCTGGATAGTTGAAACAGATCTTCGGGAGTTAGTTTTGCCGCGTCTTTTAATAAGTCATCCTCAAGTGTGGTAAAATCCCACCATTCAGGAGCCAGCATGCTTAATTTTCTGGACATAAGAATTTATTTATACGTGTTGGTTATGAATAATAAAAAATTGATAATATTGGTCAATACATTTTTTAAAGATTTCTCTGGGAAGGTATTTTTTCATTCAAATGAATAAATGACAGATATGAATATATAGTCATGATTGTTATTTATATCAAACAATCAATAAAGAAAACAGTAGAGACATTACAGATTTGCGGAATATTCAAATTACCGAATTCTCAAATTACTTGTCGAGAATCGCGAATCTCATAATTCCTAATTCACAATTTCTAATTCTACTTTACCACCACATTATCTCCCAGCAGTTCTTTCAGTATATTATCCTGCGGGTACCCATGTCCCAGATGTTGTCTGAACCCTTCGCCATATCCGGTGTTGATCTCTTTGCCTCTTTTTTCGGCAAATTGCTTCATCGCCACAATATATTGATCCATTTTGTGATGTTTTCTCAGCCATTCGCGTTGACTGGCATGACAGGCAAGGGTCTCTTCCTTGATCCCGATTTCAGTTGTAATATCAACATAAATAGTGGGTTGGACAGGGATTCCGAATTTATCCTTTCCTTCAAGAGGATCAACATAATATAAATAAGGCACTACTTCATAAGGTTCTTCAGTAACCTCCATATTTTTTATACCGGAAGTAAAGCAAGCTGTCTGAGCGACCAGACTGGTCATCTCGTGGTCAATCATGTAATCATTGGGACTGGCGGTAAGTACGATCGTCGGGCGCACTTTACGCAGAAGGGCCGTCGCTTTATTGATGGTTTCACGATCATACATGATGTAAACATCGTCACATTCGAGACAATGGTAAGTTCCGCCAAGCAGTGCCGCCGCTTTTGCACCCTCTGCCTTTCTGATTATGCTAATCTCTTCACGTGTCAGATCGGCTGATCCTTTATCCCCCGGAGTCATTGTCGCAATGTGGATCGTCCATCCGGCTTTTTTCAAAAGAGAGAGTGTGCCGACACACATTAGTTCCGCATCATCGGGATGTGCAAAAAGTCCTAATACAATTTTTTCCATAGCAATAGTTTTTAAGAATAGTTGAATATTTTTTCGGAAGGTTAGTGAAATAAAGGTAATATTTTTTGATTCTTTAGTTCTGCTTATTCGGATCGATATTTCGCCCTTTCCCTTTAATAAAAGTGTACCAGCCATCCAGGTTTTTCCCGTTGAAAAGCTGAATTTTAGAACTCCTGGCAAAGGCTGTTTCGGTATGATTCACCATAACAAGGGTCAGAAGGAGGAAAGCGATCAGATGTTTTTTCATCAGAAGATAATGTGCTAAGAAGTGAGAATAAATTGATGGCGCATTTCAGTTTTAAAATCCGAGATCTATATAAATCTTTTTTGAGGATGTCCAAAAAGTCAATAAAATAAACCGCAAAGGTCGCGGAGAAATTTCGCAAAGGCCGCAAAGATCATAGCAAGAACGACTTAACTTTGCGTTCTTTGCGCCTTCTTTGCGCACTTTGCGGTTAAAATGGACTTTTTAGACATCCTCATTTTTTAATTTTAATTTTTTATTAAAG
>JBAXOA010000187.1:0-5774 GCA_037133495.1 Mariniphaga sp.
ATATTATATCATATAAACAAATAAATACGACATTATATTATTCTTATTACTTAAATAAATTATCTTGTGATGAAAAACTTACTTTTTTTAGGGCTTATGTTCATTTCTATAATTGGATTTGCTCAAAACAAGCAATCGTTATTTAATGGAAAGAATCTGAATGGATGGACGATTTATGTTAATGATTCCACTACTAATCCAAAGAATTATTTTTATGCGAAAAATGGAATGATTGAGACTATTGGTATACCCATGGGTTACATCCGCACTAACAAAAAATATTCAAACTATCGGCTGCATATTGAGTGGTGTTATCCTGAAAAACCAACCAACAGCGGTGTTTTTTTGCATACCAACGGTGTTGATAAACTTTGGCCTGCACACTACCAGTGTCAGCTCAAACATGGCAATGCCGGTGATTTTATCGTGCATGGGGTTGGTAATAGCGCAACAGTTGGCGACAGTATTTATGTTTCAACCGAAAAATTAAAGCCAATCGCGGCTAAAATGCACGACTCAAACGAGAAGCCAGCCGGCGAATGGAATAGTTACGACATCACATGTAATGGAAATACCATTGAAGTTAAAGTAAACGGAGTCCTTCAGAACAAGGCAATCAAATGTTCAATGACAGAAGGTTGTATCGGATTGCAGGCCGAAGGTTCAAAAATTCAGTTCCGGAATTTATGGATTGAAAAAATTAATGTGAAAGAAGCAATTCAGTAAGGTTATTGGCCGCCTTCAGGTTTTCAAAATCGGCTGGTAACATCTTATGGTCAATGTATTCGTTGTACAGCCATGGATCACCAACTGCCAATACATAACCTTTTCCAAAGTTTGTCTCGGCTATATAAACCTGATTTTCATCCGTAAGCACAGCCTTGGATGTTCCGCTTAAACTCAATGAACAGACCTCTTTCATATAGATTTTATTCACTCCTTTAAACAAAAGATGATTGGGCAGATTAGTTTCTGCAGCCATATTCCACTGTTTTCCTGTAACAGGATTAAGGGTAACAGGATTAAAATGGATACCAAATTCTTTCCCCAGTTGATTCAGATGTGTAAATTCACAATTGGGTTTGTCATTGGCTAAAATCAGGAGAACGCCGCCTTTCTTTACCCAATTCGAAATAGCCTTGATATCATCCGGCATCAAATAATTGGGTTTTGGATTCTCTGAAGTAGTATCAGGATCAACAATGATATAAACATCAATCCCTTGGAGGCTTTTATCGTCGGCTTTTGTGCTGATCGTCTTCAAAACAGCCCCTTTTTGCTTAAATAAGTCTCCTAACTGAGAGAAACCACTGTTTTCTGTATCCTCCCAGGTATAATGAAAAATCCGTCCTGTTAAAGGTTTAGTTTCATGATTATACCAATTGTCCAGAGCAACAGTTTTTTGAGAAAAGCCGTTAGCGAATATTGCACTGAATAATAAAATCAAAACACCTTTCAGCAATAAAAAAAACTTATTCATTTGAAAAAATTTTATTTTAAATGGTCACTATTCCAGTTCATGCACAACCAGTCCGGATCTTAGTTTAGGTTCAAACCAGGTTGTTTTAGGCGGCATTATATTCCCTGAATCAGCAATATCAATCAATTGCTTCATAGAAACCGGATAGAGTGCAAATGCAACTTTCATGTCACCTGAATCAACCCTGGACTTTAATTCACCCAAACCACGGATTCCCCCAATAAAATCAACTCGTTTATCGGTTCTGAGATCTTTGATCCCAAGCACTTTATCGAGAATAAGATTCGAAAGAATCGTTACGTCAAGTACACCGATTGGGTCATTATCGTTATACCGGCCGGGTTTGGTCACTAATTGATACCAGTCACCTTCAAGATACATGCTGAAAGTATGCAGCTGATCAGGCTTATAAATTTCCGAACCTATCTTTTGGATGTCAAAGTCTTCACCAATTGTCTCCAGCAGTTGAATAGCCGAAAGATTATTCAGATCTTTAACAGTGCGATTATAATCTATAATCTTAAGTTGATTATCAGGAAAATGGACGGCCAGGAAAAAATTATACTCCTCATCGCCTGTATGATTTGGATTTTTCGCCCGTTTCTCTTTGCCTACCAAGGCGGCAGCAGCAGTGCGGTGATGACCGTCGGCTACATAAGTTGAAGGAATAGCAGCGAAAAGTTTCACAATCTGATGAATTGTCGCATCCTGATCAACAAGCCAGAAATGGTGACCAAAACCATCTTCTGCGACAAAATCGTACACAGGGGATTGAGTTGAAATAATTTGGTCAACAATTTCATCCAGTTCTTTTACTGCAGGATAGGCAAAAAACACCGGTTCCATATTGGCATTGGTAATTCGGACATGCTTCATTCGGTCTTCCTCTTTGTCATTACGCGTCAGCTCATGCTTACGAATCACTCCATTAAGATAATCATCAACTGAAGCACAACCCACAATACCATATTGGGTTCTGCCCTCCATGGTTTGAGCATAGATATACAACGAAGCTTTGGCATCTTTCACAAGCCAACCTTGCTTACGCCAGAGATCAAGATTCTCAGCTGCTTTTTGATAAACCGGTGCAGTATGTTCATCGGTTCCTGATGGAAAATCAATTTCAGGCTTGATAATATGCAAAAGTGTGTATGGATTTCCCGTTGCCTCAAGACGAGCTTCTTCTGAATTTAGCACATCATAAGGACGGGAGGCAACTTTTGAAGCCAGCTCAGCTGGAGGTCTGAGACCTTTGAAGGGTTTTAAAACTGCCATATTTTAGTTTTGTGCTTCAAATTCCTGCATTGCGTTTACAAGCACTGCCACACTTTCGATTGGCATGGCGTTGTAGATTGAAGCTCTGAATCCGCCAACGCTGCGATGTCCTTCGATACCAAGAATATTGAGTTCTTTTGCTTTGGCAAGAAATCCCTTTTCAAGTTCCTCATACCCGGGAGCCATTACAAATGTGACGTTCATGCGAGAACGATCTTCGGGATCAGGAACAGGACAAACGAACATTTTATTCCGGTCGATTTCATCGTACAGCAGTTTTGCTTTAGCGATATTTTTAACTTCCATCGCTTTGATTCCACCATTTTCCTTCAACCATATTAAAGTCTGAAGTGCTGCAAAAACCGGAAGGCAAGGTGGTGTATTGAACATCGATTCTTTTTCGATATGTGTCATATAATTAATCATCGTAGGAATTGGCTTTCCGGTCTTACCCAGTGCAGCTTTCCGAACGATAACGAGTGTTACCCCCGCTGGTGCAAGGTTCTTCTGTGCACCGGCATAGATAAGATCATACTTCGAGATGTCGATCGGGCGACTGAAAATATCGGACGACATATCGGCAACCAACGGCACAGGGGAATCAATATCTTTGTAGATCTGAGTCCCAAAAATTGTATTGTTCGAAGTAATATGAAGATAATCAATATCTGAAGGGATATTTACATTTTTAGGAATATAGTTGTAGTTTTTATCTTTAGAAGAAGCCACTTCAACTACTTCTCCGAAAAATTTCGCCTCTTTTATCGCATTTGCAGCCCAGACACCTGTATTGTAATAACCGGCTTTTTTGATCAAAAGGTTATAAGGAACCATAAAAAACTGAGAACTTGCACCACCCTGCAGAAAGAGCACTTCGTAACCTTCCGGCACTTCGAGTAATTCCTTAACTAGCGAAATAGCCTGATCCATCACTGCAACAAACTCTTTACTTCGGTGCGAAACTTCCATTACAGAAAGTGATGTTCCTGCAAAATTGAGTATTGCTTCGGCAGTTTTCTGAATAGTAAATTCGGGAAGAATAGATGGGCCTGCGTAAAAATTATGCTTTTTCATGGAGAGAAAATTTTAAGGGGGTATGATTTATAATTTGGGATTAATAAGAAATTGTCAATGAAATAAGAAAGTACATCCTTCTTCTTTGATTGACAAAATTAACACATTTGTCCGAAAAAGGATATAGTTCAATTAAAAATGTGGTGTACTTAATGAATTATTAACATGACATTTAAGCCTGTATGAAAGGCGTCTTTACTACCTTTGCCTTTAATTGTTTATTCCGGACAAGGATATAAATCTCAGTTCCGGATGCACTGTATTCGCTATTGACATAGCCCATTCCGATTCCCTTCTCAAGTACCGGAGACTGTGTTCCAGAAGTAACAATTCCGATCACAACTCCCTCAGCATTAACAATTTCATAACCATGTCGCGGAATTCCCCTGTCGATCATTTCAAAGCCTTTCAATCTGCGGACAACTCCTGCATTTTTTTGATGAAGAAAATGTGCCTTATCAATAAATTCCTTGGTATCTGTAAACTTTGTTATCCATCCAAGTCCGGCCTCTATGGGAGATGTTGTATCATCGATGTCGTTTCCATAAAGACAAAATCCCATTTCAAGTCGAAGTGTATCGCGGGCACCAAGCCCAATAGGTTTTATACCTTCATCAGCGCCTGCTTTAAATATTGCATCCCAAATCTGTTCGGCAAATTGGTTGTAAAAATAAAGTTCGAATCCTCCGGCGCCAGTATATCCAGTTGCTGAAATAATTACATCATCTACGCCTGCAAAATTGCCTGTTTTGAATGTGTAATATTTTATTGAAGAAAGATCAGTATCAGTTAACTCCTGCAAAATTTGTGTTGCTTTTGGACCCTGTACAGCCAATTGGCAAATTTTATCAGAGGCGTTTTCCAATATTGCACCCATATCATTCTGTGACACCAGCCATTCCCAGTCTTTTTGGATATTTGAGGCGTTCACAACCAACATATATTTCTGTGGTTCAAAGTAATAGACAAGCAAATCGTCAACAATTCCACCTTTCCCATTCGGGAAACACGAATACTGAGCATTCCCAATCTGCAGAACGGAGGCATCATTTGAAGTTACTTTTTGGATAAACTGTAATGCATCAGGTCCCTTCACCCAAATTTCGCCCATGTGCGACACATCGAAAACCCCGGCGCCGTTGCGTACGGTCATGTGTTCATCTTTGATTCCTGAGTATTCAACCGGCATTTCAAATCCTGCAAAGGAGACAATTTTAGCATTAAAGCGTTTGTGTATTTCGTAAAACGGAGTTCTGATCATCTGATTTTGGTTTTATTTTTTAAAGGTGTAAAATTAAATATTTCAAAGTGACTAAATGCAGAAAAATTAACTTCAATTTGAATAATTAATACTAATTTTGATATCTAAAGAAATATCAATTTGAAATATTAAACCGAATATGGCATATACCAATTTAAAATATCTGCAAACAATTACTGAAGGCGATACTGCGTCTATACGTGAGATCGTCCTTCTCTTCCTTGAGCAAGTTCCTGAATTCATACATAATCTAAAAAAATTCCTTGAAGAAAAACGGTATATTGAACTTGGAAATGAAGCTCATAAAGCAAAATCTTCCGTAATGATCCTTGGAATGGAAGAGCTTGGTCACGATTTAAAAGTGCTTCAGCTTGCTACAATAAGCAAGACCGGAGTAGAAAATTATGCCAAACACGTTAAAAGGTTTGAAGAAGAGTGTCTGATTGCTGTTAAGGAACTGGAACAAGCTCTTATTGAAATGTCCTAAGTTCAACTATTTAGGGGTCATCCTTAACATCTTCTCCGCAAATCCATAAGTCGCCTTTGCAACATCAGCAACGCTTTTTGAGGTAAGGGAGCATGCGATTACGTGTGATCCGGCATCCGGAAAAGCTTGTTCCTGCTTCATAGAGGGAGGAGTATTAATATGTTCGAACATCTCCAAACCGGCTTTAACCTCGACTG
>JBAXOA010000188.1:0-5770 GCA_037133495.1 Mariniphaga sp.
ATTAACAATACAAAAAGTATCAAAATGAGTACAGATAAAAAATTCTTTGGGAAATATCGCGGTACCGTAATAAATAACATCGATCCAATGCAGATAGGTCGGATACAGGCACTGGTCCCCGATGTTTCCAATATTATGCCAACAAGTTGGGCTATGCCTTGTGTTCCGATAGCAGGGAAACAGATGGGTTCTTTTTTCGTGCCCCAGGTTGGTTCAGGTGTATGGATTGAATTTGAACACGGCGATCCGGACTATCCTATTTGGGTTGGTTGTTACTGGGGTATAGCGGCAGAGGTACCAATACTGGCACTTGCCGGCATTCCGGCAAGTCCGAATATTGTACTTCAATCGGCCGGTCAAAACTACCTTGTAATCAGCGATCTGCCAGGACCAACCGGCGGAATCATGTTGAAAAGTCTGACGGGTGCATCTATCATTGTGAACGATACTGGTATTTATATCCAAAATGGGAAAGGTGCGAGTCTCACTATGGTAGGGCCGACTGTTACTGTAAATAATGGTGCACTTACAATAATATAAAAATATGCCAGGATTCCTTTTGCATTTAGGCGCAACTGTAATGTGCGCTCATGCAGGTCAGGCTCAACCTACTTCGCTTAATCCTCGGGTGCTCGTTTCTGGTCAACCGATTGTCCTGCAGCCTGCTCCATATGCTATTGCAGGTTGTCCGTTTGTCGCAGGGGGTGTTCCAAGTCCATGTGTCACTGCTCAGTGGATTTCTTCTGCCACACGCATATTGTCAAATGGTATGCCGGTATTACTAATGGACAGTCAGGCAATTTGTCTGCCTAATGGTTCTCCAATAATTATTGTCGCTACCCAAACAAGAGTTGCTGGTATTTAGTACGCTCAATTCTCTTGCGTTGGCTATTGTGTCAGTTGATTCTTTTTAAAATTCTCCGCCTGTTCAAATATTTCCACATATACTTCGTCTCTCTCAACTGGAGGATAACCAAATTCGTCCAGCAGCAAGATTAAACCTACTTTTAAAGCTGATTTTATGTCGTCTCGCTTGTTCCAATCCGGGAATTTAGCCTGACTTTCAACTAGTTCCTTGATAGCCTTTGCCAATTCAATTAATTTATCCTCCGGATAGTTGAAGTCATACTTTACACATAATTCTTTCAGAATGTCATAAAACGCTTTTTCCTCAAAGTCAATTCCCAACAGATCTCCTGCAGAAAACTCCTGATGTACTTCCCAAATTAAATTGGTGAGTTGTTCTGCCATTTCTTCGTAAACTTCGCTGCGCAAAACATCGCTTTCGTCGCGTTGGTTGTAGCGTTCAACCAGAACCTGCATCTTCCGGGTAAAGTCAACACCTTTAACTTTATTGACTTTTTTTATTTCGGCAATTACCTTGGCTAAAAGCTGTTGCAGTAATTTGATTTTCGTATTGGGCAGTTTTATTTTAGCAATTTTAGCCAGATAATCTTCATCAAATAGATCCTGCCCCGTTTCGGAGTCATCCCCCAATTTGACTATTTCCTGAACACCGTCACTTTCCAAGGCATCTTTTATCATTTCCCGTACTCGGGCATTCATTTGTGCTGTATCTGGTGCATTCCCTTTGGTGAGTTTGAATACTATTGATCGAACCGCCAAATAAAAATGCGTGTAATCTCTTTCCTGAGATGTAATTTGCTCACTGCCTGCACAAATGTCGTAAGCAGCTTTCAACCGTTTTACCAGACCCATGAACCTGGTTTCGATATCCTTTGTTTTCTGAGCAAATTCAGCCGCCATATTCAGCGTATTTAACTGCTGTAGGTTTGTGCCATGGAAATACTTTGAGCTGTCAAACTGGTGAAACAGCTTTGCCAATAAGTCCAGGTGATTTCGAACTATAATGACCGATTCGGCAATATCTTCGAAATTGTCTTTGTCGCCCTTGTTGTATTTGGCCAGTGCCATGTTCATCTGCTTTTTGATGCCAATATAATCGACTACCAAACCTTTATTTTTGCCCTCAAATTTCCGGTTAACTCTCGAAATGGTCTGAATTAAATTGTGTTGCTGAATGGGTTTGTCGATATACATGGTATCCAAAAACGGAACATCAAAACCAGTTAGCCACATATCGACCACAATGGCTATTTTAAAGTTCGATTTTTCATTTTTAAACTGACGGTCTAATTCTTTGCGGTAATCTTTTGTCCCTAAAAGCTTATAGAAGGTTTCATCATCATCCTGCCCACGGGTCATAATCATTTTAATCTGGGAGGGATGAAGCTCCTGCTTCATCCTGTCCGAAATGGTGCATCCCTTAAATATGAAAGCAGTACTCTCCTTCGGCAAATTTGCCTTGTGCGAATTATTAAGGATATATTTAATTGTATTATTAAAATGGTCTTCATCCCGAATAAATCGATCCCAATATTCCGGCATCCAAAACTCACTGGTACGTGCAGGAATTTCTAAATGATATTTCTTACTATTTGCCAATGCCCATTTGCCAGTAAATGATTTCCATGACTGAATAATTTTACTCAGATTATCTTTTGTTTTGATCAACACATGTACATGGTTGGGCATAATACTCCAGGCCAAAAGATTATATTTTTCACCATCGTGATATTTCAAGGCATCCTGCACAACCTGGGCCATATCCGGATTTGTTAACGCACAACATCCCAATCCATTATCCAACCATTTCTCATATTGTTTTCGCCTATGAAACTCAATTTCTGTGGAAGAAATATTTTTCAGTTCGTTTTCTATTTCAATCAAAACATTTTGCGGTAAGCTGTCGGCTAATCGAAAGGTTATAAATTGAACCAGGCCCACTTTTTCACGATGAGGCAAATGTCCCGTGTGCCATTCTTCGGGCTTTCCATATTTTGTTGTGAGTGAGGAGGCATAATTCAAGGATTCAAAAGAGGAGCTGGAGCTCCTTTCTCCCAGCAAGGCAATTACATTTTTATACAATTCGTAAGCAATTTCCCTTGAGCTGCACACAAACATTGCTTTCCCTTTAACGGTAGCACCTTCGGAAACCCGGTTTTCATAATGCTTCACAAAATCATCGGCTAATACCCGTAACCGGTCCGGATCACCTAAAATAGCATTCATATTCGCAGTTGCGATTTTACTTTCTTCAATTTGATATTCGTTGGTTCCTGCTAAAGCGGCTTCTTCATAATACTTTTCTATTTTTTCAAGTTCGCCATTTTTCAATGCAATTTTGGCGGCTCTTCCTTCATATACAATCCGGACGGTAATTTCATCTCTTACCGATTCTGTCATCGTGTAAGCATCCACCACTTTACCAAAAACATCTAGTGTTGCATCAATTGGAGTACCAGTAAAGCCTACAAATGTGGCATTGGGCAACGAATCGTGCAGGTATTTGGCAAACCCGTAGGTTTTTGTAACTCCGTTCTCTGTTACTTTTATTTTTTGATC
This sequence comes from Mariniphaga sp., assembly GCA_037133495.1. GTDB lineage: Bacteria > Bacteroidota > Bacteroidia > Bacteroidales > Prolixibacteraceae > JAAFHB01. The sequence goes on from JBAXOA010000188.1 coordinate 3,427, forward strand.
CAGATTTACCTGACTGCGATGTGCTTCGTCCGAAATACAAATTACATTGGTTCTATCGCTGAGTAATTGAGTGTCTTCTGTAAATTTATGAATAGTGGTTAAGAAAACGCCACCACTTTGTCTGCATTGGATCAAGTCACGCAAATCGGCTCGACTTTCTACACTGACTACAGTGTTGTCGCCAATAAATTTTTTGGCATTGGTAAATTGCCCCGAAAGTTGGTCATCTAAATCGGTGCGGTCGGTAATCATAACAATAGTGGGGCTTTCAAAATATTGGCTTTTCATTAGCAACCTTGCCAAATAAAGCATCGTGAAACTTTTACCACAACCTGTTGCTCCAAAGTAGGTCCCGCCTTTACCATCACCTTTGGGCTTTTGGGCTAATTTGATATTGTCGTACAATCGTTTAGCTGCATAATACTGCGGATAACGACAAACAATTTTCTCATTTTTCTTTGAGCTATCCGGAAAATAAATGAAGTTCCGGATAATATCGCGTAGACGATTTTGGTTGAACATTCCCTGAATCATGGTAAACATACTGTCGATACCCTGGGAGTCGACAAGCTCCTGCTTGTCGGTTTTATCGTGAAGCGGGAGCTTCACGACTCCCACTCTGCGCCAGGCATAGAAAAACTCATAAGGAGCAAAAAACGAACCTGCCTTGTTGTTTACACCGTCACTGATTACGCAAAAAGCATTGTATTTAAATAACTCCGGAATATCGCGGCGGTAGCGAATGGTCAATTGCTTAAAAGCATCATGAATGGTAGCTTCCTCCCGAATTGCACTCTTAAACTCGAACACCACCACAGGCAAACCATTGATGTAAATAATTCCATCCGGTATGCGCTTTTCGTTGCCCACAATTTCGAGCTGATTCACAAATTTGTAAATATTATAATCAGGCGGATATTTAAAGGCTGGTTCGGATGGTATGATATCCAAATCGGGGCTCGCAAGCTGAGCATCCAACCCATTATAATCAATCAGTTCAATATGAATATCTTTTTGGTTCCGGTCTTCGCGTTTGAGAATAAATCCATCGGATAACCACCGAAGAATTTTTTTATTGCTTTCGTAAAGGTCGGACGAAGGCAGGGTTTTAAGCTGAAGAACTATCGATTTTGCCTCGGTTACGGTCAACTGTTTGCTTTCGTATTTGGTCAGCAAATAGTGCAGCAAATCGGCTTCAATCAATACTTCATCAACTGACCTAACGATGGAATCGCCATGGAAATGGGGATAGTTTTCGTTCCCCAGCAATTCGACAAAAGCACGTTCTAATTTTTCTTCAGTGAACTTCATCTTTCAGGTTTTCCAAGTTTCTTTATATCTTCCTCTATTTCCCGGAGACTTTGCTCTTTTTCGGTTGCTTTTTGAGCAATCGCGTATTTTTCGAATTCTTCACCCGATTTCTTCAATGCTTTCTCGTGGCTAATTTTTCCGGCATGATTGAGTAACTCCCGTCGGTTCAATTGCAAAATAACATCCAATCGTTGTATCCAATCGGCCATGTACATGGGTACGCGCTGCTGAGCCATAGTTTCGGCAAATGCCAAATATTGCTCGACCAATAAGCCCAACAGCTTTATTTCATCCTCATTCAGGTAGTTTTTGGCAATGCTTACATCCGATTTCTTGATTGCCGTTGTTCCCCTTTTGTCGTACGATTGCATTCCCATGAGCGGCAATGAGGCATCGACCCTCCGATAAACCAACTCGGCTGCGGTTTGCTGGCTAATTGCCCAAAGCAACTTATTTTGAACTACTTTAAAAAACTCAACCGTCCTTTCGTCTTTTGGGTCGTAATCGATACTGGTCGTATAAATATCTTTTATTTTTTGGTAGAAGAACCGTTCCGAAATCCGAATCTCCCTTATGCGTTCCTGTAGTTCGTTGAAATAATTCATTGAACTGCCCGACTTAAAACGGTCGTCGTTCAGGGCAAAACCTTTGATGATATATTCTTTCAGCCTTTGCGTAGCCCAAATACGGAATTGTGTGCCTTGTACCGATTTTACCCGGTAACCAACCGAAATAATGACGTCGAGATTGTAATTTTTTACTGAAACTTCCTGTGTTTTTCCTTCAATGGCGCCATGTTGAGTGGTTAGTCGGAAATTCCGACATACCACTTTTTCATCCAGCTCGCCTTCTTTGAAAACATTCTGAATATGTTCGGTTATCGTTGTTCTGGCTTTTCCAAATAACATTGCCATTTGGTCTTGTGTCAACCAAACGGTTTCTTCCTCCAGTCGAACATCTATTTTAATGTTCCCATCCGGGTTTTGGTAGATGAGTATTTCGCTGTTGTTCATTGCATATAGAATTTATCGTC
>JBAXOA010000189.1:0-5661 GCA_037133495.1 Mariniphaga sp.
GGCGGTAGCGCATTGTTGGCCGATGGGGTTATCACTCCGGCAATTACAGTTACTTCAGCAGTTGAGGGTTTAGGATTAGTCCATGAGCATATTCCCGTTGTTCCTGTTGTAATTTCTATCTTGTCTGTACTCTTCTTTTTTCAGCAATTCGGAACCGGTTTTATGGGAAAGGCTTTTGGTCCCGTGATGGTAATCTGGTTCACGATGCTTTCTGTTTTAGGTCTGAATTATCTGGTTAACGACCCTGGCGTACTGGTTGCTATCAATCCAATGTATGCGATTAAATTTATTACACAGTTTCCTAATGCTGTAGTGCTCCTTGGGGGTGTATTTCTTGCCACTACAGGAGCCGAAGCTTTGTATTCCGATCTTGGCCATTGTGGGATTAAGAACATTAGGATCTCTTGGATGTTCGTGAAAACCGCTTTGTTAATCAACTATTTCGGTCAGGGTGCTTACCTGATTAACCATCTTGATACCATGAGCAGCGTAAATCCGTTTTACGCAATTATGCCTGTCTGGTTTATTATTCCAGGTGCAATTATCGCAACCGGCGCTTCAATTATCGCAAGTCAGGCATTGATCAGCGGATCATACACGATTATCAGCGAGGCAGTATCCTTAAATATATGGCCAAAAATCAGAATTTCATATCCAACAGATATTAAAGGACAGGTTTATATTCCTTTTGTGAATTGGTTCTTGTGGATAGCATGCACATTTGTAGTAATCTACTTTGGGGAATCGTCAAGAATGGAAGCAGCCTACGGACTTTCAATTACTATTACCATGATTATGACCACACTGTTGCTGTCATATCATTTACGGCGCCGTAAAGTGAATCTGGTATATATTATAGTCCTGCTCACCGTATTTTTGTCCATTGAAGGAACCTTCTTATATGCCAATCTCCATAAATTTCCTGATGGAGGCTGGTTAACTCTTGCTCTGGCTTTTGTTTTCTTCATGATCATGTACGGGTGGTATTTTGGCAGAAAGATCAAGAATAAATACATCAGTTTTGTGAATTTCAATAAAGATCCTGATATCTTCAGAGCACTTAGTGCCGATACCTCCGTTCCGAAAATTGCAACTAATCTGATTTACATAACCAAGGCAAATCGCCGTGATCAGATTGAGTCGAAAATTATGTATTCAATTTTCAATAAACATCCTAAACGGGCAAATACGTACTGGTTTTTGCATATCGACAACCTCGAAACGCCAAATACTTTCGAATATGTAGTACATCACATGATTCCTGGAGTTTTGATTAAAGTGGACTTTCGATTAGGCTTTAAGATTGAACGAAAGATTAATCTTTATTTCAAAGAAATTATTGAAGATCTTGTCAAGAGCGGCGAAGTTAGTATGGTAAGCCAATACGATTCACTTAAAGCTCACGCGATACCCGCCGACTGTCTTTATGTTAATCTTGACAGGATACTTATCAGCGATTATAAATTACCCCTTCGCCAGGCATTTATTATGGGTCTTCATAATTTTATTCGTGGACTGAGCATAAATGATGTTAAAGCATTAGGTCTCGACTCATCAAATGTTATAGAGGAGAAAGTTCCGATTGTCATCGAACAAAAACTAAAACGAAGAATAACGCGCGTCAACCTTCAGTAATTAAACTGATTTAATTTCTGCATTTCCCCTGCAGGGGTTGTTCCATTTTTAATACTTCAGACTTTATATCTTCTTTCATCAGAATAGAAGATATAAAGTTTTTTTTTTGTAACTTTAAAGTAAAAGCCTTCCTAAACATTTAGGTCGCCGCGTTGTTTTAATGACATGCAGAGGAATTTCACCTATCAATTTATAGCTAATGAATGAATTAACTCATTATGATCAGGTTTCATTTAAAATAAGTAAGTTAGTCACGAAAGCTTATAGTACCTCTTTTTCAATAGCTGTCAGCTTCCTTGATGAACAGGTGAGAAAAGCGATTTACAGCATCTACGGTTTTGTCCGGTCTGCAGACGAAATTGTTGATTCATTCGAATCTTATGATAAGGAAGCGCTTCTTGAAGAATTTGAACGTGCCTTTTACGAGGCATTGGAAAACGGAATAAGCCTCAACCCCATCTTGCATTCATTTCAAATTACTGTCAGGCGTTATCAAATCCCGGATGAATTGATACAGGCTTTTCTGAAAAGCATGAAAGCTGATTTGCACAAAACCAGGTATATCAATAAATCTGAAATTGACGAATATATTTACGGATCAGCCGATGTTGTTGGATTGATGTGTCTGAAAGTTTTTACAGACGGTGATGATCTACGTTATGAGTCGCTTAAAATTCCCGCGATGAGATTGGGATCGGCTTTTCAAAAAGTGAATTTTTTACGCGACCTGAGAAGTGATACTGAATTTCTGGACAGGCAATATTTTCCGGAAATGGGGAATGGGATGTTTAACGATCAGGTTAAAAATGAAATTATAAAAGATATTGAGAACGATTTTATATCTGCCAGAAAGGGGATTTCAGAACTGCCCAAAGAGGCCAAATTAGCCGTTCTCATCGCTTTTTATTACTACCGGCGCCTGGTTAAGAAGATCAAGTTTACTTCAGCAGCCAAATTGTTAGAAGCACGTATCAGAATTCCAGGAACCCCAAAAATGGCATTATTGATCAAAGCATATCTTGTTTTTCAACTAAAGATGATCTAATAATCCCTGTATGTCTGTTTACCTGGCACTTGAGCTATTCGCAATCATTATTCCACTCCTTTTCAGCTATGACAGGAAACTTCAGTTTTACAGGAAAATAAAAGCTGTAGCGCTGTCTCTGGTCATGGTCGGTTTTTTTTATATTATTGTAGATATCTTGTTCACAAAATATGGGGTTTGGGGTTTTAATCCTATATATCATTCAGGTATTGTCATAGCGGGATTGCCTTTGGAGGAATGGATATTCTTCATTGTCATCCCTTATGCCAGCTTGTTTTTACATGATACGCTTATATATTTATTTCCTGGTCGCCTGTTAAATAACCAACAGACCAGCGTAGTATCGACTATTTTGATCATTTTTCTCTTAACTGTAGTATTCAAAAATACAGATAAAGTTTATACGGCTGTTTATGGCAGTGTAGCAATATTTGCAATTATTTTGACATCCGTCAGTTCATCACAACTGCTTAACAGGTTTTATCTTACCTTTATTGTGATTCTTATCCCATTTTTTCTGGTGAATTCAATACTTACAGGCAGCTTTATTCCTCAGGAAGTGGTCTGGTATAATAATTCAGAAAATCTGGGGATCCGGATTTTTACCGTTCCGGTTGAGGACATCAGTTACGCTTTTAGTTTAATTCTGTTTAATCTTTTGTTAGTGAGTAAACTGGAAGTGATATTTCTAAAGAAAACCGGCGATGGTTAATTTCTCGTATTTAAAGATCAGATCAGCATATTTGCACCGGCATAAGGTAAACACAATTATGTTTTTTATCCTTTTTTATAGTGTTGGCGTTGCTGGAACGGGAATTTCAATCACGCAGCGTATTTTTATTGATTTAATTCCCTTTGCCTTGTCACTTAGTTTTGTTGCTGTTTTGGTGTTTCACGAATCCGGGTATAATGCAAATTCCCGATTCGTGTTATTTGCAATTTTTCTGGTGAGTTATTTTGTAGAAGTTATGGGAGTAAATACACACCTGATATTTGGCAATTACAGCTATGGCGATGGATTGGGATTTAAGGTTTTTGGGACTCCACTCCTGATAGGACTCAACTGGGTAATGCTCGTGTATTGCAGTGCGTCAATATTTGAGCGCATGAAATTGCCTGTTTCAGTGCAAATCATTCTTGCCTCAGTATTAATGGTGGTTTATGATATCGTATTAGAGCACGTTGCTTATTTTTTAGACCTTTGGAGTTGGAAGGAGAATAAAATACCACTTCAAAATTATATGGTCTGGCTTGTACTGGCACTTGTTTTTCAAAGTTTGATTAAATGGCAAAAAGTGAAAACTGTTAATCCTCTTGCACCAGCGATTTTTATTTGTCAGTTGTTGTTTTTTGTAGCTATTCTATTCATTATAAAATAATTGCGATGGTAATTAAAGCCAGACACCATTTTATAGTCTATCCGTTTTTTAGGTTTTATGCGGGTTGGATCATTCGTCGACATTTCGGCCGTATAGAACAAAATGGCGTTTTCAATGACCGCAATCTTCCCGTCCTGTTGCTGGCTAACCATTTCAGCTGGTGGGATGGATTCTTTGCGATGGTTCTAAATGTTAAAGTATTAAAAAGGAAATTCCACTTTATGATGCTGGAGGATCAATTGCGCAAATATTCTTTTTTTAACCGGACAGGTGGCTATTCCATCCGGAAAAAATCGAGAAGCGCTGTTGAGACGATCAATTATACGGCAGAATTGCTTCATGATCGCCGAAATATGGTGCTTCTGTTTCCCCAGGGAAAAATCGAGTCGGCTTACACAATCAATTTCCAGTTTGAGTCTGGGATCGGTCATATTATTGATAAGGCCGGAGGCGAAATTCAGATTATTTTTATGGCTAATCTGATTGATTATTTCTCGAGCCGGAAGCCTGGTCTTTTTATGCATATAGCTGAATATAGCTACAAAAACAGAGATGTTAATTCGATTCAGGAGTCTTACAACCACTTTTATGCCAAATGTATCGCGGAGAATAACCTAAAGGCGGAATTGTAATGGTTTACCTCACCGGATTTATATTGGTTTTCACTGTGGTACAATTTATTGTTGCCGCAACAAATCTTATTTTCAGACCGGGTCTTCATGAAATTCATCTCAAAGGCAACCCGTTGGTTTCCATATTGATCCCGGCCAGAAATGAGGAGAAAAATATTGGAACTATTTTAAATGATCTGATGAATCAGCAATATGCCAATTTGGAGATTCTTGTTTTTGATGATCAATCGGAGGACATGACCGGCAAAATAGTCAATGAAATAGCCGAAAAAGATTCAAGGATAAAATTAATAAGATCCGAAGGGTTGCCTGCAGGCTGGCTTGGAAAGAACTTTGCCTGTCATTCATTGTCCAATTATGCAAATGGCGACTATTTATTGTTTTTAGATGCCGATGTCCGGATTGGAAAAACCATTATTCAGTCTGCTGTGGGTTATGCCGATCTACATAATCTAGGGCTGCTTTCCATCTTCCCAAAACAGATAGTCTTTACTTCGGGTGAAAAAATGACTGTCCCTGTCATGAACTATATCTTATTGACATTGCTTCCGCTTCCCTTGGTTCAAAGATTACCCTTTCCGTCGCTGGCTGCCGCTAACGGACAATTTATGCTGTTTAAAACGGAAATCTACAGAAATTTGTATCCTCATGAGTATGAGAAGAAAAGCAAAGCAGAAGACATAGGAATTGCGCGGTATTTTAAAAGGAAAGGTATTCGTATAGCCTGTCTTACCGGTAACGAATCAATTCAATGCCGTATGTATAGAGATTTTATTGAGGCAGTTGAAGGATTTTCAAAGAATATTACCGCCTTTTTCGGCAACTCTTTTCTGCTTGCTACGTTATTCTGGATGATAACGACTTTTGGTTTTATCCCGGTCATCCTCTTCTGTGCGGCCAACATTTACATTCCCTATTTTGTTATATTATTAGTCACCAGAATATTGGTGTCAAAGGCCGGCCATCAGGG
>JBAXOA010000190.1:0-5459 GCA_037133495.1 Mariniphaga sp.
CCCATATCCAGCATCCGGTCGGCTTCGTCAACAACAAGCGTCTTGATGTTTTTCATGCCAAAAGCTCCGGCACGATAGAGTTCCCATAAACGACCCGGCGTTGCAACCAGAATGTCGACGCCCGGTTCAAGCAAGGCGGCATGTTTAGTCCATCCTATTCCGCCATAAACAGCAGCATGCCGGATATCGGTAAATTGAGATAACTCGGCTATATCTTCTCCGACCTGAATAGCTAGTTCTCTTGTGGGAACCAATACGATAGCCCTTGGATCTTTTCCTTCGGCTTTTACCAGTTTCATCAATAACGGAATTACATAAGCAGCCGTTTTCCCTGTGCCGGTCTGAGCAATTCCCAAAACATCTTTGCCAGATTTGATTACCGGAATCGCCCGTTCCTGAATTGGAGTCGGCGTAGAAAATCCAATCTCTTCAAGGGCTTTTAAAATTGATTTTCCTATCCCAAATCCTTCAAATGTTGTCATTCTTAATTCTTTAAATATACGGCAAAGGTAATCTTTCTTTTGCGGAATCAATTCTAAAAGACTAACTAATTGATTATGTGATGGATATTGAATTTGGCAAAATTTGTCATACCTAAGTTGCTTGGGATATTCCAAAAATCTGCCAGATTAAAGCTTAAGTATTGATAACCTTACGTTTAATATCCAGTTCAGAGGACTTTAAAAACCTTTCCGGGAAGTCCTTTCACAACTCCCGCAAATTCAAGATTGAGTAAGGTAGGCGATACTTTATTCATTGGAAGGGTTGTCTTAATGCAGATCAGATCGATGGCAGTCGCACCTTCGCTGCGCAAAAGATCAACAATCAGTTTTTCGTCAGGATTAAAATCGTAAAAAAGACACTGCTGTACGGCATCAGGCTGACTTTTGGCTGCACTCCAGTTCATAACATATTCCAGATCAGCTACACGCTCAATCAATGCTGCCCGGTTCGATTTGATTAAAAAGTGGCACCCTTCCGAATAGGGGTCGTCAACTCTTCCCGGAAAGGCAAAAACATCGCGATTGTAGGAATTAGCGATATCAGCAGTCACCAGGGCACCACCTTTTTTAGCCGATTCAACTACGATTGTCGCATCAGACAAGCCAGCGATGATTCGGTTTCGCCGTAAAAAATTAGTTCGGTCAATGGGTGAATGGCTCAGAAAATCAGATATCAGTCCACCTTGTTCTGCGATCATCTGTTTTGCCGTCGGGGTATGTAGGGAGGGATAGACTGTTTCAAGACCATGTCCTAAAACCGCAACGGTGGGTATTCCTGTTCGTAAAGCTGATTTATGTGCCTGAATATCTATGCCATAAGCTAATCCACTAACGATAACAATCCGATATCCCCTTTCTGCAAGAACGGAGATGAACTGGTCAACTATTTTTTTTCCGTATTCTGTGGCGCGTCTGGTCCCGACGATACTGATAACCTTTGTGCAATTCAGAAAAGGATTTCCTTTAACATACAGTATAATAGGAGCATCAGAGCAACCAAGCAACCGTTGAGGATAATCATCATCGAGGTAAAACAGAGCGTTTACATCATTTTTCTGCAGAAATTCGACTTCCTGCTCCGCTCTCGCCAATACATGTGCATTGACGATATTTTTTGCCAGTATAGTGCCCACACCTGGAATCTGTCGCAATGCCTTCTCTTTTTCTTTAAATACCTGTTCTGCACTACCGGTATAGGCCAGCAATGATTTTGCGGTTACACTTCCAATTCCGGGAATTAGCGAAAGGGCAATTTTAAAGCTAAGATTATCGGTCATATAACATTGTATGTTAGAGCATGAGCGATTACTTCCCCGTTATTTGTGGGGCAATAACAATTCGTGAAGATGAACCATAGGCTCCGAAAACCCCCAAGGCACCGCCTGTAATATTTGAGGGAGGATTGCCGGGTGCCTGAGAGTTGACACCTTGCTGGACAGATTCACTTATTCCTTTGAGGTACTTCCAGGTATTTCGCTCGAGATTTTGCAATTCCACTTCAACGGTATCTTTTGGGGCAAAGTAATGGTAATAAACAGGCGCCACAATTTTTACACCGTCCGAAAAGGCATCCGTGATAAGATAGTAATCATTAACTGCATATCGACCGTTTCGATAGAGCCGGATACGGTAGTAATTGGTATTTAAAGCCTGATCGCGGAATTCAACAAAAACGTTCAGGCTGTCTTTTCGAAATATCCCTGGCTGGAAATAAACCGTATCAATGGGAATGGCGACAGGCACCGTAACCGTCGCACCAAAAAGCTTGCCTGAGGTGGTAATTTTAAGAGAATAGGATCTTCCGGATACTCCCTTGGACTTTGATGATACATAATAACCTCCTCCTTTGTCTACAAGTTTGTCTGTAAAGGAAGGCGTTTCCAATATTACTGAAGCTTTTTCGACTGGTTGAAAGTCACTTTGATTAAAGAATGCCTGGCTTTGTGTTATTTTCACCATAACCGGATGTTCCAGATTGGTGATAAAGCTCTCTATTACCACTTTGGAAGCTTCTTCTTTAAGATTTACCTCGATGATCTGTTCGCAAGAGCAGAGCAGAATAAGCAAGCAGACAAACAGGCAAAATTTTACAATAAGGGCAGAGATCAGATGCCTAACCATAATAATGCTAATGATTTCGTTATTATACAGCCCCTTAGGCTAACTGGTATGTCCTGAACCATCGAAAATTTATCGGAACAAGTATCTGCTTGCAAGTTTAGTCAAAAAAGCCGGCAAATCGAATATTTTCAAAAGTCGTTGTAACCACTTCCCCGGTATCCGAGATTTCTGCGCAGGCTGATCGTCCTGACCGGTTTAAAATTGGAAGTCGAAGTGACGAGGTTTGAAGATTGATGGCTTGTTGCCGGTGAAGTACTGGTACTGTTTTTGTATTCGGTTTGAGTAGCCGAAATCCGTGTAAGAGTCGGTTGCGATTTTTTTACTGATATCATATTATCCTGAAACAATGTATCATCCAACTCAATTAGTGCCTCATTGGCCTCATGTACATTAGGCATTTCAACAAAACCGTAACATTTTGACAGGCCAGTATTCCGATCAGCAATGATTTTAATGGAATTGACTAAACCATAATGAGAAAAGAGGGTCTGCAGATCCTTGATGGTGGTGGAAGGATTAAGTTTTGCGACAAATAAGTTCATAAACAACGCTTTTTAGGTTCATATTTAAGATATAGAAGGTAAGATGAAGTAAACTCTGTAAGTTGCTATGCAACAGGATTAAGAATATTTTCTGATTTTTCTGGCTGATTGTAAAGTTAAATAAAAAATCTGAGAAAAAGAATACCTTTTGTTAAATGATATTTCGGCTCATTGTTCGGTGTCCGGCTACGCACTTTTCATTACCTTTGCTCGGATGATTGACCAGGGAACCATACAACAAATACTGGATGCTGCTGAGATAGTGGAGGTGGTTGGCGATTTCGTCACCCTAAAGCGACGTGGAACCAGCATGATTGGATTATGTCCTTTTCATAACGAGAAAACCCCTTCGTTTAATGTCTCGCAGGCAAGGGGAATTTTCAAATGTTTTGGATGCGGCAAAGGTGGTTCTTCTGTGAATTTTATAATGGAACACGAACACTTGTCGTATGCCGATGCGCTGAGATGGCTGGCAGCCAAGTACAGGATCGATATTAAAGAAAAAGAAGAGAATCCTGAAGAAGCAAAGGAACGAAACGATCGGGAGAGTCAGCTAATTGTCTCGGAGTTTGCTCAAAAGTTCTTTAGCAATCAATTATGGGAGACAAACTCAGGACGGTTAATCGGACTCTCCTACCTCCGCCAACGGGGAATGCGGGACGATATTATTAAAAAATTTGGAATTGGATTTTGCCCGGAAGGGAAAGATACAATGACCAGCGAAGCGCTGAAAGAGGGCTATAAGATGGAGTATCTTGAAAAGACCGGACTGACGATCAAAAAAGAGGATTGGATTCGTGATCGTTTCTCGGGTCGCATGATGTTCCCTATTCATGGTATCTCCGGCCGGGTTATTGGCTTCGGCGGCCGGACCCTTTCGCAAGATAAAACCATCGCAAAGTACCTGAACTCCCCTGAATCAGACATTTACCATAAAAGCCGGGTCCTTTACGGAATTTTTCAGGCTAAAAGAAGTATCATTCAGGAGGATAAATGTTACCTGGTTGAGGGATATACCGATGTAACTTCGCTTCATCAGTCAGGTATCGAAAACGTAGTCGCTTCGTCAGGGACTTCTCTTACAATAGACCAGATCAGGCTGATACGAAGGTTTACCAACAACGTCACAATTATTTACGATGGCGATCAGGCTGGCATCAAAGCATCAATGCGCGGAATTGATATGGTTCTCGAGGAAGGTATCAATGTGAAAGTTTTGCCGCTGCCCGAGGGCGAAGATCCTGATTCTTTTTCACGATCGATGAGCGCTACTCAACTGGCAGAATACATCCGTACCAATGAGACTGATTTTATTAAATTCAAAACGAAACTATTGCTGGCCGGAGTTGAAAAAGATCCGATCAGCAGAGCAAAGCTAATCGCCGATATTGTAAGTTCAATAGCTGTTATACCGGCAGAAATTGTGAGGTCGGAATACCTGAAAGAGTGCAGCCGTCTTTTAAATGTCAGGGAAGAGGTGCTTTATAATGAAATCCGAAAGTTGAAGATGAAGTCTGAGGATGACATGATTAAGCATCAGGAACGTGAACTGCTAAAAGATGCGAATATAAAAATTCCTCTTGTTTCTGTCCCGATTCCTGAGATCAACCCATCCGAAAACGAAGAACGTGAGCTGCTGAAATTATTAATCAAGTATGGGTCGTATAAGCTTTTTGAAGTGGAAAATCCTGCTGATGGCACTATTGATCCTGTTTTTGTTGCTGATTATATTCTGACAGAACTCGAGGCTGATCAAATGGAATCTGTTAACCCGGTGATCAAAGCAATATTCGATGATTACCGCGAACATACCGATGACGAGAACTTCGATGCCATTAAGTATTTTGTTAATCACCACAACCAGCAGATTAGTCAATTGGTTTCTGATATTTTGTCCGAAAAAAATAAATTAAGTCAGTATTGGCGTAAACGAGGCAGTTTCATCGAGGAAGAGCATGACATTCTTCATCAATTAGTCCCCAAAGTGCTGCAGGAGTGCAAGTTGAAATATATTTCTTTTCTGATAGCACAGGCTGAATCAGGAATCCGAAAGGCCTATGAAAATAATGATGACGAATCAATACAGGATTTTCAAAGGCGTTATCAGAAATTAAAAACAGTCGAAGGACTCCTTTGCGGTCATCTTGGAAGACGGGCAATAACATCGTGATAAAAAATAATTTATGATATTCGTCACTGGCGGAACCGGAATGGTTGGCGCTCATTGGCTTCTTGCCATTGCGACTGCAAGATCTAAAGTCTGGCCTCTAATACAGCCTTGAAGTTATATCAA
>JBAXOA010000191.1:0-5425 GCA_037133495.1 Mariniphaga sp.
CCTTTAAAACCCTGTGTAACTCTGTGCACCCTTTGTAACCCGTAACCAGGTAGCCAGTTACAAGTAAAAACAGTTACAAGTTACCTATAGCCTCGTAACCTGTAACCCCTTTAAAACCCTGTGTAACTCTGTGTACCTTTTGAGACCCGTAACCAGGTAGCCAGTTACAAGTAAAAACAGTTACAAGTTACTTATAGCCTCGTAACCTGTAACCCCTTTAAAACCCTGTGTAACTCTGTGCACCCTTTGTAACCCGTAACCAGGTAGCCAGTTACAAGTAAAAAAAGTTACAAGTTACCTATAGCCTCGTAACCTGTAACCAAGTAACCCGTAACCCTGCGTAACCTGTAACTCCTTTAGAACTCAGTGCAACTCTGTGTACCTTTTGAAACCTGTAACCAATTACCCTGGCAGGATTGAAAACATATCACTAAAGTTTACTAATTTTAAACACGTAAATTTTAATCCTATGACAACCACCGAAGAACTATACCAACAGCGACTTTCGCGCTACCTGACAGCCATGCGCAACGAAAAGCCTGACAGGATTCCAATCAGACCTTTTGTCGCCGAATTCACCGCCAAATATGCCGGAATGACTTGCCAGGATGTGGTGCATGATTACAACCGTGCATTCGAAGCCGCCCGAAAATGCGCTGCCGGATACGACTGGGACGCAGTAGTTTCTAACATGGTCTATGTGTGGACCGGACTCACCCAGGCGATTGGGATCACCTACTACGGAGTTCCGGGGATTGATGTTCCTGCAGTCAATGGATTTCAGTACCGCGAGCCGGAGGAAGGCAAATCGTTTATGAAGGCAGACGAATATGATGAACTGATTGACGATCCAACGGCTTTCCTGTATAATAAATGGCTGCCACGTGTTTCAGCTGATATCAGTCCGATGGGGAGCGCAACCAGTTACAGGAACAACCTTGCGTTGGTGAAAGGGGGAATGGCCATGCTTAATTATTTCAATGCCTATGGCCCTCACGTTGATAAATTGAGGAGTGAAAGTGGTACGGTATCTGCTATTGCTGGTATTTTCAAGGCTCCATTGGATATTCTTGGCGACAAACTTCGCGGATACATTGGGCTGTCAATGGATATGATGATCCAACCCGACAAGGTAAAGAAAGCGTGCGAAGCTCTGATGCCGCATCTTTATAATGTGGCATTTTCTTCTGCGGATCCGAAAAGTCAGGTTCCTATTGGCTACTGGATGCACCGGGGTTGTATTCCGTTTGTATCGGCAGGCGAATTTGAATCGCACTACTGGCCAACGGTACGGCCAATCATTGAGGAACTTTGGAAAAACGGACACCAGACCCTGTTTTATGCTGAGGGGAGCTGGAATCATCACCTCGAAAGTTTTAACGATCTGCCCGACAAAAGCATTGTCTATCATGTCGATAGCGGCGATATTTTTAAAACACACCGGATCATCGGACACAAATTCTGCCTCAGCGGGGGAATTCCAAATACCTTACTTTCATATGGAACGCCCGACGAAATTCGCGCACGCTGTAAAAAGGTGATTGACGAAGTGGCTGGCAGCGGTGGCTACATCATGGATGCAAGTGCCATCATCCAGAACGATGCCACAATTGAGAATATGCAGGTATTGACCGATTTCACGCGTGAATACGGCGTATATTCTGGAAATGCTGCCCCTTTGCTGAGTCTTGATGCACAGAATATTCCCGCGCCAGGGACGCTCTTCGGCGCAGATTACGGCATGGCCGGTCATATGCAATCGAAGGTAAAACCGGGTTTGTGCATTCCGTGGGAAGAGAAACGGAAAGAAATCCCATCAATCAACGGCAACGAACCCTTGGTGAAGCAAATCTGGGAAGATGTCGATTCGTTTGGAAATATGTTTATCTGGCAATGCCTGCTGTCGTTTTAGGGCAAATGATTAATGGTCAATTGTCAATGTTCAATGTTTAATGAAAAATGTTCAATGATTAATGTTTAATGATCAATGTTTAATGAAAAATTGTCAATGTTCAATGATCAGCAGAGGTGCAGTTTAAGTTAATCAGAATGATTTAATGCCGATTTTAAAACTTTTGTAAATTGCAGATAATCTGCTATAAAGGCCATTTGAAATTGATCATTTTAAAATTGATCATTATTTAATTCTTCCCTTTCGGGCCAATGCAAAAAAGATGATTTGCACTGCGCAGGTAAATCATTCCATTGCTGATTGCCGGTGATGCAAGCAGCGTTTCTCCGATATTATTTTTGGCAATTACTTCATAGGTCGCACCCGGTTTAATAACTGTGATGATACCCTGATCGGAGGGCATATAAACCAAGCCTCCGGCAAGAACTGCAGAACCATATTGTTTGCCAAGATTCTCTTTCCAAAGGATTTTGCCTGTTGCCGCTTCGATGCAATTGACTGACCCATTGATTGATGTAGTGATCAGATAAGCTCCTGCTGTAACTGGTGACGGAACATAGAAGGCACCATCAGCCGTTTGCCAGGCAATGTGGGTTTTGGTTACATCACCGCTTCCGTCCGGTTTAAGCGCGTAGATGATCCGTTTTGGCCACCCGCTGCTGATGAGTACCAATCCGCTCTGTTCACTATAGACCGGACTCGATGCAAAGTCCTCAGATGGGCCGGTCGCAAACCAATTACGCGATCCATCGTCGGGATTAAACGAGGCCACCTCCATATTCCCGCATACGATCATCTGCTTCTTTCCTGCAATATCCCTGATAATCGGGGTGCTAAAACTATGAGATCTCTTGTCGAATTTAGTTTTCCAAAGGGTACGACCGTCAGTCCGGCTTAAAGCTGCGAGAAAAGCATCCCCTTTGCAGTCTTCGTTAATTATCACTTTGTCCTTATACAGGATTGGAGAGACACTGTAACCATGGGGACTTGAATAGGTGCCGGGGCGCTTGATCCATAGTTGTTTGCCACTAAAGTCATAGGCTGCAACAACTACCGAATCACCGTCAAGAAGCGATACATAAACAGATGTCCCGTCCGTAACAGGGGTACCTGAGGCAAAGCTGTTATCACTGTGTTTACTCTCAAAAGGGGATTTAATAACCGTCACCTGCCATAACAAATTGCCGGTTTTTGCATCGTAACACAACAGTTGTTTTTCGTGGGTTTCTGTCATGGCAGTTATCGTGAAAAGCCTGTCGCCCCAGACTATTGGCGAAGCATAACCAATACCCGGAACCGGAACTTTCCACATTACATTTGTAGTTGAATCCCATTTTACCGGAAGATTGATTTCTGAGCTTGTCCCATCTCCGCTTGGACCACGCCAGCCCGGCCAGTTTTCGGCCCGGACGATATTCTGAAACATAAACAATAGCGTGATAATAGAAACGAAGGATAAGAGCTTTGCCATTTGATAAAATAATTAAATGCGTTGCGATTTTTTGGATATCCGCCAAAGGAAACAATAAAATACAAAACCACAAATATTATTTTAATCAAGAGTTATTATTGTTGTTTTTTTTGAGACAGAATCGCTGTTGTAGCTTCATAGAATTCTGGTATTAACAGGGTTCGTAATACTTTTGATCTGTAATACTGTTTGAAATCTCATTTTTAATCACTATATTTACCTGTATACTTTTTCGCCATTTCATTGTAACTCAAAGTCAATCATATTAGAAATATTGACTATAATCAGAAATTTAACTAAATTTTAGGAGGAACATTTTATGGTTACTTACATGATTTTGATGAATTTAACAGATCAGGGCATTAAAAATGTCAAGGCAGCGCCGGAACGGATTGAAAGAGGTCTCAAGGGTTTAGAAAAAGCAGGAGCAAAAGTTATAGGGTTCTGGATAGCGTTAGGGAAATACGATTATGTTTCAATTGCAGATTTTGACAGTGATGAAGCTGCCCTTGCTATTGGGATAGGTTTGGGATCTGAAGGAAACGTAACGGTTGAATCGGTCAAATTATTTAGCAAGGAACAATTTGCCGGGATAATCAAAATGCTTCCATAGATCAAGTAACTTCCTTCAACTTTTGGAAGCTTATTTACTTTAACTCAACTGTCTTGTACCAGGCTCCGGCCTCAACATACAAGAAGTTGGGTTGATTGAGTGTTCTGTCCTGTACGAAGTCTTAAAACGGGAATATATTTGCTGATAGTTCTGCCAGTGTCAGGCCTCCTTCTTTTGTAATATTCAATTTTACCGTAGCGAATTTCACTTGTCCCATTGGCATAACTCTCTGCAGTATCGAAAAACCTGATACCACCCTCCATTGATGCTTCAACTACCTCTTGAGCATCGCGCTCAGTGGTCCAGCCTACATGGAAACCGCCGGTTCCGAGCAAGGTTACGAATTCATTTGTGTGCCCCAGTTTACGTTTAGGCAGTACGTCCCCCAGACGGTCAGAAACTATTGTTTCGGCAAGTGTCGTACCTGCTAATGTTATGCCTGCGCTTACTCCGGCGAGTATTTTAAGAAACTTTCTCTTGTCTTCCATCACTTTTATGATTTACTAGCAATTGAGTTAAGATAAAAAAACGATACTCGAAATTATCAACCCAGCAATTTTCAATTCTTACAGGAGTATTGATATATTTACATCCAAGAACAGCATTTAAAAAGTAAATATTAAATAGGTACGTTAAAGACAAAAAAAACATGGAATTGTTAAATGCATTGAACTGGCGTTATGCCACAAAGAAAATGAATGGACAAGGCGTTTCAGAGGATAAGATTGAGAAAATATTGGAAGCAGCCCATCTTTCTCCTTCTTCATCGGGATTGCAACCATTTGAAATTATTGTTGTAACCAATCAGAAACTTAAAGAGGAAATAACACCCATTGCCAACGATCAGTCACAATTAACTGACTGTTCTCATCTACTGATCTTTGCAGCCTGGGATAATTATACGGCGGAGAGAATTAATGAAGTCTTCGCCCGGACGGTGACAGAACGAGATGTGCCGGCTGATTCTATGGAGGATTACAAAAAAAGGCTAATCGCTAAGTATCAAGGTCTGACTCCTGAACAGAATTTCAATCATGCAGCCAATCAGGCATTCATCAGTTTTGGAATAGCCATTGCTGCTGCCGCTGAATTAAAAGTGGATTCAACACCTGTTGGAGGGTTTGACAATGCCCGATTGGATGTCCTTCTAAATCTTAAAGAAAAGGGTTTAAGAAGTGTGGTACTTCTGCCTTTGGGCTATCGGGATGCTGAAAATGACTGGCTCGTAAATCTGAGAAAAGTACGTACACCCAGCGACCGGTTTATTACTGAAATAAAATAAGAAGAGGCTGTATCAAAAGTGAAGATTTAACCGCAGAGAACCGCTGAGGAAAACTGCAGAGAACCGCAAAGAATTAAAATACAGAAGAATAACTCTGCGTAGCTTTGCGCCTTCTCTGCGTATCTCCGCGGTAAAAAGACTTTTGAT
>JBAXOA010000192.1:0-5421 GCA_037133495.1 Mariniphaga sp.
AAACACGAATGAAGATGACTCAGGTGTTCCATCAGGCAATTAAAAAACAAATTATTTTCTGATGAATAAAAAATATTTCTTTCCCGTTTTCATCCTTTTGTTAAGCATTCTTTCAAACCAAGTCTTTGCCCAGGAAAACTATGAAATCCAGATTTATCCATCAGAGACCATTGGAGCAGGCAATACAATGGTAGAGATTCATAGCAATTATACTTTTTCAGGTCAACCTGCGAGCGAAGGAGTTCGCCCTACCCGGCATGCCTTTCATGAAACTTTGGAGTTAACCCATGGCTTTACATCATTTTTCGAGATCGGCCTTTACCAGTTTACAAATATCCAGAATCAATTCGGTTTCCAGTGGGTTGGAAGTCATCTGCGTCCAAGAATAAGCATTCCGGAAAGCTATAAGTGGCCTGTTGGTGTGAGCTTCTCAATGGAGATCGGTTATCAAAACCGAGCCTATTCAACCGATACCTGGTCATTGGAAATCCGGCCGGTAATTGATAAAAATTTCAGTTTTGTTTATCTTTCATTTAATCCTGCCTTTGGTAAATCTTTAAAAGGACTGACTCAAAACCAGCCATTTGTTTTTGAGCCGGGTTTGAAAATCGCCTTTCATATCAATAAAAAAATTGATCTCGGAGCCGAATATTACGGTTCTACCGGCCCGATTTTTAATATGTCATCATTCCAAAATCAGGAACATGCTATTTATGCTGCACTTGATCTGGATTTGCATCCCGACTGGGAATTTAATTTAGGAGCAGGATGGGGATTAACAAAAGCTACTGACGGATTTATAGTCAAATTAATATTAGGTCATAAATCTGCAAAAAGAAGATCAACATAGAAATTGCATCTGCCCTTTATTCTTCTTTGATTTTTAATTTGAATTGGGATCCTGAGGGAAATTCTGCCATGTTTCGTAATGCCCGCCAGCATTTTTAACACTTTCAAGCCAGAAATTCTGGTTGCATTTCATGATTTCTTCCACGTTGCCTTCGGCTATAAGCCAAGAGTTTTCCGCAATCTCTGTCTCAAGCTGTCCGGCACTCCATCCTGAGTAACCAATAAAAAATCTAACCTGATCAGCAGCGGCTTTTCCGGTAGAAATTGCCAATTTTAATTCTTCAAAATCACCACCCCAGAATAAATCGTCTTTTATTCGAATGCTGCCACTTATCAGGCCTCCTAAAGTATGAATATAAAATAGATTATCATCACTGACTGGACCACCTGCATACACTTCCCGATTAATTGGGGGGAAATCGGCAAATAACTCGTAAATGCGTGTTTTTATGGGTTTATTAAGGATAAAGCCAACCGCTCCGGTTTCGGAGTAATCAACCAATAGCACGGCTGAACGACTAAAATAGTTTCCGGGCAGGAAGGGTTCAGACAACATTAATCTTCCCTTGAGTGGAGAAAGCTTACTATGAATTTTAAAAAAATCGAAATCTACTTTCATCAGAAGCTAATTTATTTTTTTTCGATAATCAGGAAAATATCCTCATTCTTTTTCTTCATTAGAAATTGCTCACGTGCAAATTTTTCGAGATTTTTCGAACTGGTTTTGAGTTCATCCAACCGTTCAGTATCTGCCATAATCTTTTCCTTATAGTAGCTGCTTTCGACCCTGTATTTTTTTAATTTATTTAAGTTTTGCCGAAGAAAAAGAATGTTGTGATCATCGAGAAAGATCATCCAAACGCTGAAAATCAAAAATGCAAACAGGTATTTGTTTGTTATGGTGTTGAATAGCGCTTTTGGAAGAATCGGTTTCATCTGGAATCCGGATATTTAAAAACAATACAAATTAACTGAATCCTCTTCACATTAAAAAGAAGAACACGATTAATGTTATTATTAGCCAATAAAATCACAATTTGAAATTTGAACATTGATAAATTGACCATTATTCATTGACCATTACCCTTTAGTCGTTGTCCGGAAAAAAATTAGGATACATAAAATCTGTGGCGGGGATAAACGTTTCTTTTATAGTGCGTATTGAAACCCAACGAAGCATATTGAAAACTGATCCTGCCTTATCGTTGGTGCCTGAACCTCTTGCTCCCCCAAATGGCTGTTGCCCGACAACTGCTCCGGTAGGTTTATCGTTAATATAGAAATTTCCAGCAGCATTGCTCAATCGCTTGGTCATTCGTTCGATGGAATAACGATTTTGGGAAAAAATAGCACCTGTGAGCGCATATGCTGAAGTGGTGTCAACAAGCGTCAGGGTTTCTTCTATTTTTGAATCTTCGTAAACATAAATTGTGACAACAGGGCCGAAAAGCTCTTCCTTCATTGTGATGTAGTCCGCTTTTTTTGCCAGAATCACAGTCGGTTCAATAAAATAGCCAGTGCTTTTATCACAACTGCCGCCATAAATTATCTCTGCGTCTTTATCATTGCGGGCCCTGTCGATGAACCCTTTTAATTTATCGAACGATGCTTCATCGATGACCGCATTAATAAAGTTAGTGAAATCTTCGGAGGGACCCATTTTAAGTCTTTGCAGCTGAGAGACAGCAGCTTCCCATGTTTCATTCCAGATCGAAACCGGCACATAAACGCGGGAGGCCGCAGAGCATTTTTGACCCTGATATTCGAAAGCTCCACGAACAATTGCAGTAGCCAGCGCTTTTTTGTCAGCAGTAGGATCGGCAAAAATAAAATCTTTGCCTCCGGTCTCACCAACAATCCGCGGATAGGATTTGAACTTACTGATATTCTCCCCGATCGTTCTCCAGATATCCTGAAATACACCGGTAGATCCGGTAAAGTGGATCCCCGCAAAATCAGGATGTTTGAAAATGACTTCTCCGGCTGCAGGCCCGGATACATACACGAGATTGATAACTCCGGCAGGGAGTCCGGCTTCTATTAAAATTTCCATTATTACAGCTGCCGAATAAACAGCGGTTTTTGCAGGTTTCCAGACACAAACATTACCCATCATGACTGGCGCAACCGGTAAATTGCCGGCAATTGAGGTGAAATTAAAAGGCGTTAAAGCAAAGACAAATCCTTCGAGCGGGCGAAATTCGTTATAGTTCCACATTCCCGGGTTAGACTCAGGCTGCATCTCATAAATTTGAGTCATGCATCTCACGCCATACCGGTAAAAATCAGCAAGTTCACAGGCCGCATCAATCTCTGCCTGGTAGGCATTTTTCGATTGTCCCAGCATCGTTGCCGCATTAAGCCTGGCACGATAAGGTCCTGCCAATAAGTCGGCTGCCTTTAAAAATATTGCTGCCCGGTGTTGCCAGCCTAAATCCGCCCATGCCGATTTGGCGGCCAATGCTGCGTCAATTGCTTGGTTAACATGAGATTCGTCACCCTGATAAAAATAACCCAACAGGTGCTTTAAGTCGTGGGGAGGATGTATTTCAATTTTTCTGGAACTTGTTATTTCTTTTCCACCGATGTACATGGGCAATTCAATGACTTTCGAGCGAAGCTCTGCAATCATGGATTTCAGTTCTTTTCTTTCAGATGAGCCTGGTAAATAGCTCTTTACCGGTTCATTTTTCGGGATTGGCACATTGAAAAAACCTTTGGACATAACGATAATATTAAGTTATTAAAGAGTATATCACAAATTTTGATTCGTGATATTTCTATTGCAAAACTATTGGTTCACAATGACAATTTTGCTAATAAATATCAGTTTTTACATTTTGAGGCAAATTGACTGAAAGAATTTAATTAAATTATTATCGCTAAATTCGCCCCGGCCTTTAAAGTAATTTCGACTTTCTTGGGTCATCAAATCCAATTTTGTTTGCACTTCAATGATTTTTCTTTATGATGGAGCCCGATAAAATATACTTTAATAAAGCAGAGGAATTACTTAAACCACTGTTTTCTATTTTAATTCCTTCATGGAATAATCTGGCATTATTAAAGATATGTGTGGATAGTATCCGCAAAAATTCAACCTATCAACACCAGATTATTGTTCATGCGAATGAAGCGACTGATGGCACTTTGGAGTGGCTTAGGGAAAACAACATCAGCTACACTTATTCCAGTAAAAATACGGGTGTTTGCTATGGCTTTAATGCTCCAGCCTCCCTCGCTGCGGCTGATTATATTTGTCTGATCGATGATGATATGTACGTTTGTCCGGGTTGGGACAAGTCATTGTGGGAAGAGATTCAAAAAACTGAGGATAATTATTTCTGTGTTTCCGGCACATTGCTTCAGACATCTGCAAGCAGCTATGGATGCGTTATGGCACCCTGTAATTTTGGAAGAACTGCTGATGAATTCGAAGAGGCCAGGTTGCTCGAAGTTTTTGATAAACTACCCTTTCACGATTGGAACGGCTGTAACTGGTATCCTATGGTGATACACCGTCAGATTTGGGACCTAATGGGAGGACTCAGTGTCGAATTCAGTCCCGGGATGTATTCGGATCCCGATTTTATGATGAAACTCTGGCATTTGGGAATCCGCTATTTCAAAGGTGTGTCTCGCAGCAGAGGTTATCATTTCCTTTCCGCAACAACGAGGCGGGTTAAGAAGAATAACGGCAGCAAGCAATTTCTCCTTAAATGGGGCATAAGCAGCTCAACCTTTTTTAAGTTTTATCTTAGAATAGGTACTCCATTTGAAGGAAAACTTGCAGAGCCAAAAAAGACTTTTAAATTCCGGCTTATTCTTATCAAAGACAAATTAAAGAGAATAATCGCTCATTAAGCATTCTATTATTTTTCTTCGGATTGGCCGATAATAGACCGAAAACCTCCTTCTGTAAGAATAAATTCCTTATCATCTTTGATACAAAATCCCTTTTTTTCATTTTTGTTCAGGCAATCGCTGGCATTTAACAGCTTATCAATATGAGAAGCCTTTAATGATTTAGAAACCATTGAAGTAGAGAATTTGTCTGCTCCCTGCGTATGCAGATAGACAGCAGTAGCCAGAAATTTCTTTACCTGATTTTTATCGGCATTTTTTTCTTTCAGGAATTCGAATAACGGATCACCTGAAGAATTGTTGCCTTCTGATTTGTTCCCCGACTTTAATTTACCACCTTGAATGCCGGTATCTCTTTTTTGATCCGCAAAACCGTTTGTTTTTGAAACCCCGTTAACCAAGCCATTTCCCGGTGCGGATTTAGTTTTTTCCAATTTAACAAATGATTCTGATTTGTATAACCCCGGAATACGGTCAAGTATTTGATTTAATTGAGCTTCAACCCAATTCTTATCACCTTCGCAGGCAAAGTGAAGATTTTCAAAAGAAAAATCAATTTTTGATTCAGCCATTTCGAGAAATTTTTTCTAAAATTATGAACTCTAAAATTATAATAATTTTAGATACTATAAAATGATTATATTCATAAAATAAAATTAAGGGAGGTTCTAAAAATTCGTTTTTTTAATTTTTTTCGTCATGTTTTTC
>JBAXOA010000193.1:0-5345 GCA_037133495.1 Mariniphaga sp.
TACAGAATGACTCCCGGAGTGGCCTTCACATATTCGTTTACCTTGGCAGGGAGGAATTCAAGATTTGGCCCCAGTTCCTCTTCGGTGAAAATACTGGCAAGGTCATTTACTGTAAGGCGGATAATGCTGTCGTTGCGTCCGCCAAGTTGTTTCCAGTTCGTGATGTCCTGGTTGAAAATATCAGCCAGTTCGTTGGAGGAAATAACAGGCACAGTATTCAGCTTGCTTACTGCAATCACATAATTTTTTTCAGTGGGTGTATGGCTAAATAAACCTATGCCTTCCCTGAATAGGAAAACTATGATCAGGATAACGGTAAGACTGGTAATGGTGCTGCTTGAGAACAGAACTCCAGTCACAATTTTTTCGTATATTCTTCTTCCTTTTGTCATTAAATTATCAGTGGCTACCGAAACAATATGATATCTTTACAACGAGCGTGAATGTTTCTTTTATTCCTTTTTTCTGAATGCTTTTATATGGGTACGTATCCTGTTTTTAATACCAGTTGCTGACCGGCCGGAGAAAGTACAAATTTAATAAAAGGGCTTACCGTTTTTTCAACCGTATTCAGGTAATAATAGTAAAGCGGACGGGTAATGGGGTATGTTTTGTTTTTTGCTCCTGCCACACTGGGTGCGACAAAAGTTTTTCCTTTATCGAACGAAACTTTAATCGGCTTAACATCTTTTTCGATATAGGCCAGCCCTACATAACCTATGGCTCCTTTGGTCTGGCTCACACTCTGTACAATAGCTCCTGTAGCTGGCATAAGCAAAGCAGAAGGCACATAGTTTTTGTTCTGTAGAACATGCTCCTTAAAGAATTCGTAGGTACCCGAACTGGTTTCGCGCGAGTAGACAACAATATGCATATCGGCACCTCCAAGCTGTTTCCAGTTGGTGATTTTACCGGTATAAATGTCTTCGAGTTGTTCGCGGGTAAGCTGTGAAACTTTGTTGGAGGGATGAACGATGACAGCCAGGGCATCATAGGCAATAATCACTTCTTTAAATGCTTTACCCTGACCTTTCAGTTGTAATTTCTCATCCATTTTCAGGCTACGAGATGACTGTGTAATATCTGTGGTTCCATTTTCAAGCGCGGCTATTCCTACTCCTGAACCTCCTCCGGTCACCATGATAGAAGCGTTCTTGTTCGTTTTCATATATTGTTCGGCTTCTGTTTGAGTAAGCGGAAGTACTGTATCACTGCCTTTAATCTTCAGTTTCTGCGCAAATAACTGATTTGTAGCTAGTAAGACTAAAAGCAAATAGATTATTTTTTTCATAATACCTGGTCTTTTGTAGGCATATTAATTTTATGTAAAGTAAAACATACTGTATTAAGTACTAATTACGCCCATGTTAAATAATTGTTAAGGGATTATGCTAAATTACTCTTTAAAATTGAATATACAGGTGAATAAAGATTTCATTGATAAATAATATACCTCTCACTTAGGGTGGATGGCTATGCAATATTTTTAGATGGGTAGCATGATCTGCTGTGTAACTTTTTTATTGGCGAGGCAGAGATAAAGGCTGATGCGAACTCTGCTGCATCTATTTAAAATGTGCTTAACCTTAACCCCAACCTCAGCTTCTTTGTGTCAATTTTATTATGCGGAAAGGGCTCCTCTGTAGCCCGTCATTCATTTAGGATCACCCGTCCTATGACCTTTTAGTTTCGCGGCCCTTCCTTTTATTTTCGACTGTCATGTTTTTGGGTTCGCCGCCCGACCTTTTGGGTTCGCCTGTCATGTTTTTAGGTTCGTTGACTGAGCATTTAGGTTCGCCGTCCGACCTTTTATGTTCGCCTGTCATGTTTTTGGGTTCGCCGTCCGACCTTTTATGTTCACTGCCCTACCTTTTATGTTCGCCTGTCATGTTTTTTGGTTCGCCTGTCATGTTTTTTGGTTCGTTGACCGACCATTTAGGTTCGCCGTCCGACCTTTTATGTTCGCCTGTCATGTTTTTGGGTACGCCGACCGACCTTTTATGTTCGCTGTCCTACCTTTTATGTTCGTCTGTCATGTTTTTTGGTTCGCCTGTCATGTTTTTTTGTTCGACTGTCATGTTTTTTGGTTCGCCTGTCATGTTTTTGGGTTCGACTGTCATGTTTTTTGGTTCGCCGTCCAACCTTTTAGGTTCGCCGGTCATGTTTTTAAGTTCGCCGACAATGCTTTTAGAATCGCTTGTCAAACTTTTACACTTTGTAGTCTATCAATTTACAAAGGGGTTGGATTTTAAGCCTGATAAGCAATAGGTTGAAGCTATTCATTGCCCTGCTTCCCTATTTCTGATTAGCAAACGGGTTAAAATTTCCATATAGATCAGGCCCTGGATTTAAAATATAAAATCCCGTGAAGGTTTCTTTAGGATGCCCAGCCTACTGGAACGCGAAACCCGGAATGCAGAGCGTCACTATTTTGCCCTTTCGTAGTAAAGTTGGATTAATCCATGAACATAGCATTTCGCTCAGGCTAGCCATTATTCTTTTTATTTCAATTTAGTTTTAGCTGTTATTCCTCCTTTCATGCTAATGGATTTTTCCAAACAGAGTAGATACAAAAAAAACACCCTGGTAGCAGCTTGCTGATACCAGGGTGGAAATATATAAACTTAGTGATAGAGATTTACGGGATAATAAGCTTATTATTTGAGTGGAACATATCCTGTTGCCAGAACAAGCTGCTGACCTGCAGGTGAAAGTACAAAGTTAACGTAAGGGCTAACCATTTTATCAACTGATTTCAGGTAGTAGTAAAAAAGCGGACGTGTGATAGGATACGTTTTGTTTTTAGCGGTTTCAACGGAAGGACCCACAAAGGTTTTCCCATTATCGAAAGATACTTTAAGTGCCTTTACGTTTTTCTCGATATATGCCAGGCCGATATAACCTATCGCGCCTTTAGTCTGGCTTACACTCTGAACGATAGCGCCTGTAGCGGGCATCAGCAGGGCTGAAGTAGCATAGTTTTTACCTTTAAGTACATGTTCCTTGAAGAATTCGTAAGTGCCTGAGCTGGTTTCGCGTGAATAAATCACCATTTTCATATCATCGCCACCCACTTCTTTCCAGTTGGTGATTTTTCCGGTGAAAATGCCTTCGAGTTGCTCACGGGTAAGCTGAGTTACCTTGTTGGCCGGGTTAACAATTACAGCCAGTGCATCATAAGCTATAATGGTTTCCTTAAAGGCTTTGCCTGCATCCTGTAACTTGATCTTTTCGTCGAGTTTGAGGCTGCGCGACGATTGTGCGATATCGGTTGTGCCGTTAAGCAAGGCTGCAATGCCCACTCCTGATCCGCCACCGGTAACCATGATGGAGGAACTGGCATTCTTTTTCATATATACTTCGGCTTCTTTCTGAGTTAAGGGAAGTACGGTATCGCTGCCTTTTATTTTGAGATTCTGTGCATTTACCTGGCTAACAGCTACAAGTACAAGCAGTGAAAGAATAAGCTTTTTCATTTTTATTATTTTTGAGTTATGATTTATGTTGTATTGATTTAGATGTAATTAGAATTTGTATTGTACACGTAAGGTCAGAACATTGTCTTTCAGATCCTTTGTGTAATTGTTTGTAGCCAGGGTACCTGTAATTCCTGTGGTTTCATTTTTTACGATTTCGTAGAAAGCGGTAAACTTAACCTGTGGATTAAACCTGTAGTTCCAGCCGAGGCCCAGCGTTGAGAATTTAATGTCGTTTACAGTGAGTTTGGTTGTTTTACCCGTTGAACTTTTGGTAACGATATCATTACCGCTCACTTTAGTATTTGGGTCGTACCAATCGTATTTAATGACCAGCTGGTTTTTAGTGTCACCTATATTCTGGATCAGATAAATATAACCTGCGGCAAATTCGCGGTTATAAGTATCGGTGGTAGGAGCGGTTCCTGAGTTTGTGCTCTGGTTGGTTGCACTCGAACCTGGCTGTTTGCCCCAGAGGTATTCACCTCTTACCGTGGTAATACCAATGGCTGACTGAAGACTGAATTGTGCATCAACACCCATATATTGACGTTTGGCATATGCATTTTTATTGGATGTAGTTGAATCCACCAGGAATCCGGCGTTGCTGCCATCAGCCAGTGTACCCGAATTGTAGATATATTTGGTAGCCTGGTATAAACCTCCGTCATAAACCGAAACACCAAAACAATATTTAAAGGTTTGAGCGGTATTGGCTTTGGCAATACCCAGGTGACCGATAAAATCTTTGCGGGTATCGAATTCAGGATTGATGCCATTACCTGCAAACATGCCTGCATCTAATTTAATGAAATCGAAGCGGGTACCTTTTTTAGGTTGTAAAGTAATTTTAGCGCCCAGGTCGCGTTCGCCGGGGAATAAGGACTGGAAAGCCCTTGCACGCTCGGGAGTTTCGCGGTTGCTGGATGAATAACTGATTTCATATCCAAAAGGACGGTCGAAAACGCCGGCCGTAAGGGTTACAAACTGTGCCCATGGTTCCATTACGGCTACATAAGCGTCTTTAATGGCTACACCTTTTTCGGTAGCATCCAGTTGCAGTACAAATTGTGAGAAAGCATAGTCGTAAGTAAATTTAACACGACCACGACGGACTGCAAAGCGATTGTCAGCCGTTTTTGGGAAATTTCCACCCGAAAAGGAATTAATACCTGCAGTATCGGCCAGCTGCCATTGCGCCTGTATGTATCCCGTTATTTTAAGGCGTTTGATGAGTTCAATATCCGATTTGATATTTTCCTGATCGGCCTGCATGGCCGAAATCAAACTGTCGTTAATGGTTTGTTGTGCTTTTGCTTTTTGCGTCAGCAGAACCGAAACCGCAGCAACGACTAAAAAAGTGAGAAGGAATCTTTTCATGTTTTTGTTTAAGTTGATTAACGGTGCAAAGGAAGTATTAAGAAATAACCATATGATTACCGCAGTATTATTATAATGTTAAGAGAAATTTGCTCCAATTTCAAAGTGTTGATAATTAGAGGAATAATTATTATGATATTCTTCAGGCTTAAATAATTTCGATTGCAATATTAAATTATCAATTTTAGACGCTCTAATTCATTAATATGTGCTAAAAAAGGAAATCAGACATCTTCAACATAAATTTCCTTGTTAAATCATCAGTTCAGGCATCAGGGCAAATATAGAGAGCCAATTTAATGAAGCTCAAACTACTGAAACTGCTTTCTATTTAATTTAAATTGATTCAGCTATAGATTATGCCTATTTCTACTTTACCAGTATAGACTAGAATGTGATTTTCCGGATTTTTGACAATGAGTCATCGAATGAAGAAATGAAAAATCAACATGTTTTTACCCTTGATCCCTAAAGGGAACATCTTGATTT
>JBAXOA010000194.1:0-5342 GCA_037133495.1 Mariniphaga sp.
GAACATAAGCAAAAAAGCAATTCCCCCGGATGCCAAGGAGGGTGACGTGCTTGCAATTGTGGTGGATAAAGATGAGACCAAAAAACGAGGGAAGAAAATAAACAAGCTGATGAATGACCTTTTTACCGATTAGTTTATAAACAGGCTTGAATAAACAAGCTGTGGATTTGAAAAGGGAAACCCGCTCTATGAGAGGGTTTTTTCTTTTTCTTATAGGCTAATAAGTAATATTTTTCCATGTTGCGTGCACAAACAATATGTTAATATAAAATAAAATCATCTGCACATCAATCATCGAATGGAGAGAACCCATGAGTCACTTCGACACTATTTTGATTATGATACGTTCGCAGACAGGCCATGATTTTTCTTCTTATAAAGAAAAAACTTTACACCGTAGGATTGAGCGGCATATGGCTATCCATCAAATTGACAGTATTGAAACCTACGTCCGATTTTTGCAGGAGAATCCCCGGGAACTGGAATTGTTATTTAAGGAGTTATTAATTGGGGTTACCAATTTCTTTCGCGATCCGATGGAGTGGGAGTTGCTAAAGGATAAAGTTATACCCGAACTGCTGGCTGAACGGACACCCAATGAACCGATTCGGGTTTGGGTATCCGGTTGTTCCACCGGCGAAGAAGCCTACTCCTTAGCCATTGTGTTTAAAGAGGTGATGGACCAGTTAAAACCTTCCCAAGACTTTTCCTTGCAGATTTTTGCCACCGATCTGGACATTGATGCAATTAATAAAGCACGGGAAGGGGTTTTCTCAGCCAATATTGTGAAAGATATGTCTTTGGAGCGTTTGAACCGGTATTTCGTAAAGGTCGCTCATGGCTATCAGGTTGCCGGGGCCATTCGGGATATGGTTATTTTTGCTCAGCAAAACATGATTATGGATCCGCCCTTCACTAAGATCGATTTATTGGCTTGCCGCAATATGCTTATTTACCTGACGCCGGAAATGCAGAAAAAGATTATTCCTCTTTTTCACCACAGTCTTAATCCCGGAGGATTTCTGTTTTTAGGAAATGCGGAGGCAATCGTTAACTTTACAGATCTTTTTCAACCATTTGATCGCAAATCGCGACTCTACCGGAGACTTCAACCCTTATTTCAGGTTGAACCTGTTGAACTGCCAGCCTCCTTTGCCCCAGTTCAGTCTACAGCCGGACACACCCCAGAAATGGCTCAGAATATTCAACCACTTATGGATAAATTGATTTTGCAACATTATTCACCTGCTACTGTGTTAGTCAACAGCAAAGGCGATGTACTTTACATGAACGGGCCAACGGGGAAGTACCTGGAATTGGCTGCCGGTACTATCAAATGGAATATACTTTTCATGGCTCGTGATGGGCTGCAGTATAAACTGAACAACGCCTTTAATAAGGTTCTAAGGCAAAAAGAGGCGGTTACATTAAAGAACGCCATCTTGATAAGCGACGGAGAATTGCAGATTGTAGACATTTCAATCAATCCGCTCAAAGAGCCTAAGGCGCTTCAAGGGATGATTATGATCGTTTTTAACGACACGGTAACGCCTGATATGATAAAAACAATAAACGCAACCGGACGCAGTCGCCTGCAAGAGGCGGAATTGGAAAGGGAACTGATGCTGACGCGGCAAATGTGGCAGGAAGCCAGTACAGAAATGCAGATATCCCAAGAAGAATTAAAATCCAGCAATGAGGAACTGCAGGCAACCAACGAAGAACTCCAGTCGATAAACGAGGAGTTGACTACAACCAAGGAAGAAGCGCTGTTATCAAATGATGAGCTGAAGTTGGTTAATTTCGATTTACTGGCCAAGTTAGATTGTCTCTCGTTAGACATTGAAAACATGAAGAAACAAATGGACAGTATGAATATTGCCACTTTGTTTTTGGACAGCACCTTGTGCGTGAAGCACTTCACCAGCCAAATGTCTGTGATCTCCAGGCTGATTCCAAGTGACGTGGGTAGGCCATTCACTGATATCGCTACCGATCTTATTTATCCAGAAATGGAATATGATATTAATGAAGTGCTGCGTACGTTGATTATTGTTGAAAAACAGGTATTGTCTAATAATGGGTGTTGGTTTAACGCACGCATTCTGCCTTACCGTTCAATAGAGGATAAAATTGACGGTGTGGTTATAACTTTTATAAACAGTACAAAATTCGGAGCGCTGCAAAGTGATGTGGAAGTAATTGCATGAAAAGACCCACTTCTTAGTGAGCTGTAAATATTCATTTTTTTTCCCAAGGTATATGTGATAATTATTTTATCCATACTAAGATTTATAGAAAATATCTTCTGGTTTTTCGCGGTATGACATCAGGATTTATGAGCATTGCAGCGAAAGTATATTTTCCATACCCCCAACTAAATATTTACCATTGAGGAGTGAATGTTTTGGATTTAATATCAAAAATTAATAAGGTTATTTCCAGACAGGAGCAGTTGGATATTCAGGAGTCTTTTAATATATATAACCTTTTAAGAGCAAGATATGTCAGCCTTCAAACTGTTCAATTATTTACAAACTTTGTACATGATGTAGATTGGGAAGTAATACTTGATAGATTTAAGAAGCATTTTACGAAACAAATAGATATTTTAGAAAAACTAGGTGAAAAATTTCGTTTAATCTTGCCGGGCAAACCTCCGCTGGACATAAAGTTTGCAACCCGTATTAATGATATAACGGATGATTATATCTATAAAAAAATATATCATGACATGGTAGCGCAGTTGACGTCTCTTACCAATGCAGTTCGTTCAACCAGCACGAATGATTATTTA
The DNA here is from genome assembly GCA_037133495.1 of Mariniphaga sp. Taxonomy (GTDB): domain Bacteria; phylum Bacteroidota; class Bacteroidia; order Bacteroidales; family Prolixibacteraceae; genus JAAFHB01. Next base: position 2,798 of record JBAXOA010000194.1, read on the forward strand.
AGAAAAATTATTATAGACGATTTAACAATTCATTTTGAGGATTTTGATGCCCTTTATAAGTTTGGTAAATTGAAAGGTTGGGAAGAGACGTATCCTGTTTATAAAACTTCGTTGCCCCATGAGAAGGAACCTCTTTCCACTTCCGAGGCGTTTCATATTTGGGATCATATTAGCCTGAGATATGAACAAATTGAACTCATCGTTCTTTTCCTTAATTTTGCTCATGATACTGAGTTTAAGGTAATACTTCAACATGGATTATATATTTTTAGCAAGCAGGTCAGCCAACTTGAACAATTGGCGTTAAAGCTTAATGTGCCTCTGCCCAACAGACCGTCTCAGCCGGAAATGACTCCCATTGACCCTGAAACAATCAAGGATAAATTTATGTACCGTAATATTTTAAGCTGGGAATTAGCTTCCTTAGAGAATCATATCAGAGCAATCATTGAGACAATAAGGAATGAATCATTGCGTAAGCTGTGGAACGGACTCCTTAAAACGGAGTTTGAGTTTTACGATAAATTTTTGAAGTATGGAAAAATGAAGGGTTGGATGAGAGCAGTCCCAATGTATGGGGAGCCAGCGACATAAATGACTATCAAGTATGTCAATTCGAGCCATATTAGACAAGTAAAACGGGTATCCGCGTGCGGCGGTTTGCTTATGCCGACATCGGGTATGTTACTGAGGCGCGGTTTGCGGTGATGTCCGTCAACATGTGTTCACTTAACCTCTGTGATAAATATATTAGATAAAAACAAAGCCTTTTAACAAAAACATTTGCTTTCACCGCTTGGCGTCAAAAACCATTAAGTTTAACAATACATCCGTCTTTAAACGTTTCTTTTTTACAATTCTATAACAAACTTTTGTTAAATATTGTAATTATATAGTTGTTGTTGTATTATATTATTATATTTTAAATTGCTTTTAGAGCTTTTTAGTAATTATGTCTATCCTGAAAAATAAAAGTATCCCTAGATTAAGAGATAGCAATAACAAAATAAAGACTCAATTGTAAACTGTGTCTTAGAAAATAGATCTTTGAAAAATGAATAAGAACCTAAGCGATGCTAGTTTCCGTATTTAGCTCAACAGTAACCGTATACCCAAGAGCTTCAAGGCGGTTAACAGACTTCTTTAGGATTTCGTTTTTCCTGCGTTGTTCAAAGAAGTCCGGACCGAGTTCTTGATAGGGAGCATTTCTTTTTAGCATGTAGTAAGCAATCGTAAGTATGGAATGTGCTACGGCTAAAGTAGCGCGATTCTTACCCCTTCTTGCAGCTATCCTGGAATATTGGGAACTGAAGTATGTATTAGTGAGATGACCGGCTGCCTTAGCACATTCAGCAAGCGTGGATCTGAGAATATCACTGCCTTTTCGCGTTCTGCCGCTTTTTCGTTTGCCAGCGCTTTCGTTATTGCCTGGACACAGGCCAGCCCAGGAAGCAAGGTGAGCGGCTGTGGGAAACTGATTCATATCAACGCCTATTTCCGCAATGATTATCTGTGCACTGCGTTCACCAACGCCAGGGATAGAATCAATAAGAGCGACCTGTTCGCTAACATCACTTAGTCGTTGATGCACTTCCTGATCCAGCAGTACGACTTGATTCTCAAGGAAATCAATATGCAACAACATCTGTTTGAGCATCATACGCTGGTGATCTCCCATAAAACCGTGAGCAGCTTCTTGTAGTTGAGGGATTTTTTTACGCATCTGCCTGCGTGCCTGATTTGCAATTAATACAGGATCGGTACAGCCGTCAATCAATAAGGAAAGCATATCCCTTGATGATTTTCCATCAATCTCACTGAGTACAGATGTCAGCTTTATGTTTGCGCCTTCAAGTACTTTTTGGATACGGTTTAATTCCCGCGCCCGTTCCTGCACCAGGCTTCTGCGATAGCGGACAAGTTCTTTGAGTTCTCTCTGGTCACGTTTGGGTATGAAGCTTCCTGTAAGCAAACCATGCTGCAGTAAATCGGCAATCCATTCAGAGTCCTTGACGTCGGTCTTTCTACCTGGTACAGCTTTGATGTGATGAGCGTTAACAACTAAAGTAGTCATCCCCTCCATTTCTAAAAGGTTGTAGATCGGCTTCCAATACGATCCGGTAGCTTCCATGGCAACGCACTGGCAATCAATACTTTTAAGCCAATCTACCAATAAAAGAAGTGAACTGGTCATAGTACTGAAACTTTTGGTTTCTTTCAGCTTTTTTGAAAGGAAGCAAGCGACAATTGTATTCTTGTGAATGTCCATCCCACAACAGCGTTCGTAAATAATATTCATTGTGATATACCCCCAATGATAAAAATTTACGGCGGGCTTCCTGAAACTAATTATTCTACCCTGCGTGCTCATGGCAACAATTTGTGGTGCAAGCGGGAAGCCTTTAGTCAGTCTATAATACCGGGCTCAGGGCACCAAGTCATTTCGACCTTCTCCGTACGAAAAGTATAGCACAAAGCACTGCAAAGGTTCTTTTCATTCTTTGTTGGTGCGCCCCGTAGGGCGCATGGGGGTCTATAATGCGAA
>JBAXOA010000195.1:0-5337 GCA_037133495.1 Mariniphaga sp.
AACCCACTTAATTCCTCCGAATCCAACGGGCTTAAATTAGGATTTAAAACCCAGGAAATCGGCCGCGAAATAAATACTCTCGGATCAAAAGCATATAATGCCGAAATACAGATGATCGTTGTTCAAATGAAAGATGAACTGGAGAAGATTAAGGAGCAGGTGAGTAATGTGCTGTAGGCTGTTAGACTTTAGGCTGTTAGGCTGATAGGAGTTAGTTAGTGGTTAGGATTTTAGGCAATTGATGTAAAGACTTAGCACTGAGCACACAGCACAAAGGACATAGCACAAAGGACATAGCACTGAGCACAAAGCACACAGCACTTAACACACAGCACTTAGCACTAAACATTTAAAAATCAAATCAAAAAAAAACCATTTGAACTCTGCTGAACAAAAAATGATTATAGTCTCTGCTCCCTCCGGTGCCGGGAAAACCACGATTGTAAAACATTTGCTGAAATCATTTCCTCAACTTGGATTCTCTGTTTCGGCCACCAGCCGTACCATTCGTGATGGCGAAATAAACGGCAGGGAGTACTATTTTTTGTCATCCGACGATTTCAAGCTGCTGATTGACCAGGAAAAACTGCTTGAATGGCAGGAAGTGTACGCAGGAAGCTATTATGGCACTCCGGTTTCGGAAGTTGAACGTATCGCTTCGAATGGGCAATTCCCTGTTTTTGATGTGGATGTGGTCGGTGGGCTGAATATTAAAAAGATGTTTGGTGATAAAGCGCTGGCAATTTTCATCAGGCCTCCGTCGTACGAAATACTTGAATCTCGTTTGCGTTCGAGGGCAACAGATAGCAGGGAAAGCCTTCAAAAAAGACTGGACAAAGCAAAATGGGAACTTAGCTTCGAGAAAGATTTTGATTGTGTGATTGTTAATGATAAACTGGAAGATGCTTTTAATCAGGCTGAAAAACTGGTGACAGATTTTCTGGGTTTATAGCCGTAAAAATATTCTGAATATCATCGCGATCTTTGCTTTACCCTTGCGGCTTCGCGGTAAAAATTTTTAAATGCTAAGACGCAAAGAGTTTCGCTAAGGACGCAAAGTAGATTCTATGAAAAAGACCGGGCTTTTATTTGGTTCATTCAATCCCATACACATCGGGCATCTGATGATTGCCAGCTATATGCGTGAATTCAGTGATCTGGATGAACTGTGGTTCGTTGTTTCGCCACTCAATCCATTAAAAGAGCAGAAAACACTTCTATCAGACCATCACCGCCTGGAAATGGTTAACCTGGCCATTGAAGACGACTCACGTTTCAAATCGTGCAATATCGAATTTAAGTTACCAAAACCATCCTATACTATCCACACGCTTACCTACCTCCAGGATAAATATCCGAACCGTGAATTTGTTCTTATCTCAGGCACTGATATTTTCCCTACTTTCCATAAATGGAAAAACTGGAAGCAATTACTGGAATTCTATAAATTTTATGTTTATCCCCGTCCCGGCTCGCAGGACCATGAACTTACCAGGCACCCATCAGTAAAACTTTTTTCAGCTCCAATGGTCGAAATATCTGCCAGTTTTATCCGCGAAGCAATCCGCGAGGGGAAAAATATGTCGTATTTTATTCCTGAGAAAACGTTTAAGTACATACAGGAGATGCACTTTTACGAGAAATAAAAAAAGGAAAGGCTGAAGTCGGAAGTCAGAAACCAGAAACCGGGAGGATGAAGACTGTTGCCCGGAAACCAGAATTATTTCACAGCTTATAAAATAATGCAGTATTTTTGTACTTCTAATGTAGTACAGGTCTCACAACTTTTCTTTTCCACCAGGTGGGACACCTAATCGAAAATCCGTTTATGAATACAAGGATCATCCTGCTAGTCCTCTCTTTCTGCAGCTTGTTTACAAATCTTTCTGCACAAAACATTCCGGTAAAACCTTCCGAAACGGGATCAGGTGTATTTTTAGGCGCAACCAAACCACTTCGTGACATTCCTGAACTTACTGCAGCTGAAGTACAATTGCTGAAAGTGAAATCACAGGAAAAAGTACATAATGAAGAACTCAGCTTAAGATCATATCCTTTTGCAGACATTGCATTACCAAAAGGAGCTGATGCCGTGTGGCAGAAAACCATGGGCAAATCAGCTTCCGGCATAGCACCGGCATCTGTATTTGAAGGACAAAGCACATCATCCTATCCTCCCGATTGCAACGGAGCTGCAGGCCCGAACCATTTTATGCAGGCGGTAAATACAACCTATTCGATTTTCGATAAATCAGGATTAAAACTAGCGGGGCCAAGCAGTTTGAGCCAGTTATTCAATGGCGTAGCCGGGGCAAGCTGTGATGACGACGATCCCATAGTACTCTATGACGAACAAGCCGATAGATGGATGGTAACTGAATTTTCACTTTGTGATTCAACCGATCGCATGCTGATAGCAATTTCAACAACCAACGACCCGACCGGCAGCTGGTATGCATATTCTTTCGACGTTGCCGATATGCCCGATTACCCAAAATTCAGCGTGTGGCAGGATGGGTATTACATGGCTGACAACAATAGCTCCGGGAATGACATCTATGTTTTTGAGCGTTCCAAAATGATTACCGGAGCAGGCAGTCCGAAATTTGTTGGTTTTAAAAACGCATGGCGTCCTGGTTCGGTTGACGGCTTTATGTGTACACCACCGGTTGATAACGACGGCGCTTTTGCCCCTGCCGGATCACCGGGGCTTTTCATCGCCATGAGCGACGATGGATTCAACAGCGGAACCGATCAGCTCTGGATTTATGAATTGGCTGTAAACTGGGCCAATACATCGGCTTCCACCTTCAACCGTGTGCAACAAATCGATGTATCTCCTTTCGACAGTAATTTTGGAAATGACTGGACGAATATCAAGCAATTGGGAACCACCCAGGAACTTGATGCCATTCCACAGGTTATTATGAATGTCCCTCAATACCGGAATTTCGGCACCTATCAGACCCTGGTCTGCTGTCATTCAGTAGATGTTGATAATACAGATCATGCAGGCATCCGTTGGTACGAACTACGGAAAACCCCGCCCGAAACGTCCTGGGTTGTTCGCCAGCAGGGAACCTATGCCCCAGATATTCATTCGCGCTGGATGGGCAGCATTATGCTTAATGCCTATAATGAAATAGGCCTGGGATATTCAATTTCTGACGCAACTACAAATCCCGGAATCCGGTATTGCGGGCAAACAAAAGCGGAATATAATAACGCAAGCGGGATTCTCGATTTCCCGGAAGGAATTATCCTGAGCGGAACATTTTCACAAACCGGTGCCGAGCGATGGGGCGATTATTCACAAATGTCGGTTGATCCTGCTGATAACGGCACTTTCTGGTTCACATCCGAATATGCAGGTATTAGTAACAGGAAAACCAAAATTGCTGCCTTCCAGGTGGAAACTCTCCCTCCTACCGGTTATTTTACAGCTGATAATACCTTGCCATGTATCAATAGCAACACTGTTACATTTGCCAGCCAGGCTACAGGAAACCCAACACAATATTTATGGACAATATCTCCCGGCACTTATACTTACAGCGATGGCACCAGCAACTCATCGGTAAATCCTAAAGTGATTTTTAATGCATACGGCACGTATTCAGTTTCTTTAACAGTAACCAGCACTGATGGCACAACTACCTCTACCAGATCTGATTATATTAAAGTGAATGATATAAATGCAAATTTTAAAGCAAACTCAACAACTTTAGTTGTAGATAATTCTGTTACGTTTACTGATGGATCAACCTGTGGCGCTTCTTCATGGGCATGGGACTTTGGAGAAGGTGCTACTCCTGCAACGGCAAATACGCAGGGTCCGCAAACAGTATTATACAAAACAACCGGTCCTAAAACAATAAGCCTGGCAATAAACGGTGTTGCAACCGAAACCAAAACAGGCTATATCTATGTTGTTGCGCCTGACATCAATATGTCAACATCAACCATATCGGCTTGTAGTGGCACTTTTTATGATCCGGGTGGCGCATTGTCCAATTACAGCAATAACCAGGATTATACCATGTTATTTAAACCAGGTATTGTTGGGAATAAACTGCAGTTTGTGTTCACATCTTTCATTCTCGAAACACAGGCAACCTGTACCAAGGATTACCTGAGTATTTATGACGGCAGCAGCGTGCTTTCGCCTCTGATCGGAACTTTTTGCGGAGCTACATCACCAGGCACCGTATCAGCTACCAACCAAGCCGGGGAAATCCTGTTTGTTTTTCACAGCAATAGTTCCACTACCCGAGGTGGATGGGCAGCAACCATTGGTTGTATAAATTTCCCTGTGGCAAACCCTGTTACGTTAACAGCGACTGCAGCCGGAAGTACTCAGGTTGACCTCAGCTGGACAAAAAATGCGGATAACAATGACGTGGTGCTGGCATGGTCGCCCGATGGCAATTTCGGAACCCCGGTTGACGGAACTGCATTAACTGTTGGTGAGTCAATTCCCGGCGGAGGTATTATACTTGCAAACGGAAATGGAACAATCTTTAACCATACTGGCATCAATGCATCTACAACCTACTATTACAAAGCATTTTCGTACGATGCCAAATTAAAATATTCGGATGGAATTACATCAAACGCTACCACTTTGATGGTGGATCTGCCTTCAGAGAACAAAAGCGGATTAAAAGGCCTGGCAATATATCCAAACCCGGCCAAAGGCTTATTCAGAATTATTGTGGATAAATCGAAATATCCGGTAATGCTTGTAACTGTAAGCAATACGCATGGGGCTACTGTTATCGGCCGCGAATGCAAGGGCGAATCCGAGTACCTGTTCGACCTGGGTAAATCACCGCAAGGAACTTATTTTGTAAAGATTAAGACGGATAAAGAGTTGATGGTTACCAAACTGGTGATTATAAAATAGGATGATTTTATCGCGCATATAAATCAGCTTCAAAACTGACCTATAAATTATTTTATCTATTGAAATTAATGTATGATTAAAGTCGATTCACACATATATTTGGTTTTATTAAACATTATGATGTTTTTTTGAGATAATTCTTTTATTCGGAAGGAGTATAGTGAAAGATTAATAATTTGTTCTTTTGTTAAGCGTACACGCCCAACACTCCCTTGCTCCGATTCCACACAGCATGACGGGCGAATCATTTTACAGTCTCTTGGACTCTCAGAAAAGCATTCCGATAGTCCTGAAATAGCATCTGTCAGTGCTGAGATGGCATCTGTCAGTATTGAAATAGCCTCTGTCGGTCGTGAAATGGCATCTGTCGGTCGTAAAATGGCATCTGTCGGTCGTGAAATGGCATCTGTCGGTCGTGAAATGGCATCTGT
>JBAXOA010000196.1:0-5307 GCA_037133495.1 Mariniphaga sp.
TGAGCCACTAATGGGACTCGAACCCACGACCTGCTCATTACGAATGAGCTGCTCTACCAACTGAGCTAAAGTGGCAACTGATGGACGGCAAATGTAGTAAAATTGAGTTTTACTTCAATATTGGTTTTGATATTAGTTTTCCCAGTCCAGAATTATCTTTCCGCAATTGCCTTCTTCCATAATATCAAAAGCCTTCTGAAATTCAGTGTAATGAAAACGATGGGTGATCACCGGTGAGATGTCGAGACCTGAAAGGAGCATCTTTTCCATCTTATACCATGTTTCATACATCTCGCGGCCATAGATACCCTTCAATGTAAGTCCTTTAAAGATTACTTTGTCCCATTCAATTTGAGTGGTATCAGGCAGGATCCCAAGAAGCGAAATCTTTCCGCCGTTGTACATATTTTTGATCATAGAATCGAAGGCAACGGGGGATCCTGAAACTTCGAGGCCAATATCGAATCCGGCAACCATTCCAACTTGCTTCATCGCTGAGGCAATATCGTCCTTCATTGGATCAACAACCAGAGTAGCACCCATCTTTCGGGCCAGATCGCGACGGTAAGGACTCACTTCAGAACCAACTACATTGCGCGCTCCTACAAATCGACAGATCGCGATTGCCATACAGCCAATAGGTCCACCTGCTCCGGTAACCAAAACATCTTCACCGATCAGCGGAAAGGAGAGGGCAGTATGGGTTGCATTACCCAAAGGATCCATAATAGAGACAATCTCATCAGGAATCCGGTGATCGATCAGCAGCACGTTTTCTGCTGGAACGCAAACATATTCTGCAAAACCACCATCACGGTTAACACCGATACCAACAGTATGATCACAAATATGACGCCTCCCGCGCCGGCAGTTACGGCAAAACCCGCATGCAATATGTCCTTCAACAGTAACCCGCTCACCGATTTTGATCTTAGTCACTTCATTTCCTATCGTGACAACCGTTCCAACGTATTCGTGCCCTATCGTCATAGGTGTTTTAATAGTTTTCTGTGCCCATGCATCCCATTTGTAAATATGGAGATCTGTACCGCATATTGCTGATTTACTTATTTTTATGAGAACCTCATTGACCCCTGGTGTTGGTATTGCTACTTCTTCCAGCCATAATCCTCGTGTTGGTTCAGATTTTCTGATCGCCTTCATAATTACTGATTTAATTTTTCTGTATGCAAAGTAAGAAAATTTGAGTCGTACAATTCCTAACTTAAATCATCAAGTTTCCAATATTCAGAACTTAATCAAATCCGTCAGAACCATGATTTTAAAATTAAAATATTCATTAATTGTAATCAGCATAATGTCAGGTGTTTGCATAATTTATAATAATATGTATGAATAATATGTAAATTTAAAGCAGGCCGATTCTTAAAAACATGCTGTAAAACATATTTACAAAAAGGACATCTTAATCTTTTAAATATCAATCGACTAAAAGTGTGCCATGCGCAACTTTATTAACAATTTCTTAATGTGCTCTAACAAACATTAACATTTTTTAATAAAAACCTTTACTTTAGCCCTCGCTTAATGAAATTTTAAGCGTATCGGACTTTTACTAAGACTGCAATTTTTCCAACTAAACGATTAAGAGAGCCGGCCATTAGGGTTGGCTCTTTTGGTGTTGGTAAATGACCATTAATATTTAATCGCAGTTTTTAATTGAGAACTATTTGTTATCAGATAAAATCTTACTACTTTTGCGCCACTCATTTATAAATGATAATTGTTTAATGTAAATCTTTAAAAGTATGTTGAACCAGTACGAAACCGTTTTCATTGCTACTCCCGTTTTATCTGAGGCTCAGATAAAGGAAGCGGTAGGAAAGTTCAAGGATCTGATCGTTGCAAGTGGCAGTGAACTAATCCATGAAGAACATTGGGGTCTAAAGAAATTGGCCTACCCCATTCAAAAGAAATCGACAGGATTTTATCATCTTTTCGAATTCAAGGCTAATCCGGCTTTCATAGGCAAACTTGAAACCGAGTACCGTCGTGACGAACGTATCATCCGTTTCATTACACTGAAACTGGATAAATACGCCGCTGAGTACAGCGAGAAGAGACAAAAAAAGGTAAATGCAAAAACTCAAAAGGAGAACTAAGTCATGACCACGAATTCAAGCGAAATCAGATACCTTACACCGCCATCGGTTGAGGTAAAAAAGAAAAAGTATTGCCGTTTCAAGAAATCCGGTATCCGCTATGTTGATTACAAGGATCCTGAATTTTTGAAAAAATTTCTGAACGAACAGGGTAAAATCCTGCCTCGCCGCCTTACCGGTACTTCTTTGAAGTATCAGCGTAAAGTATCTCAGGCTGTAAAACGCGCCAGAATGATCGCGTTGCTGCCTTATGTAACAGATTTGATGAAATAATAATTAGGAGATAAAAAAATGAATATCATTCTTCTTCAAGACGTAACAAATCTGGGCAGCAAAGACGACAGTGTAGTTGTTAAAGACGGATATGGACGTAATTACCTGATCCCCCAGAGACTGGCTATTTTGGCAACCACTTCTGCAAAGAAGGTGCTGGCCGAAAACCAAAGACAACGTGCCCACAAAGAGGCTAAACTGAAAGATGAGGCATTGAATTTGGCCGAAAAGCTAAAATCAATCATTATCACAATTGGTGCTAAAACCAGCTCAACCGGAAAGATCTTCGGTTCGGTTAATAATATTCAGGTTGCTGAAGCATTAAAAGAAAAAGGTTTCGAAGTTGATCGCAAGCAAATCACCATTAAGGAAGATGCGATCAAAGAGATCGGCAAACACTTTGCAAAAGTGAAATTTCACCGCGAAGTAGTCGTTGATTTCGAGTTCGAAGTTATCGCTGAATAATTAAGAAAATAGTTTATAAACTATTTTCTTTCCTAAAATTTTTAAACAGATTTAAAGCTGTCTTCTTATGAGGACAGCTTTTTTTTATTAATTAATTATCAATTTTAATGATGGGCGAGGTCGCAATTTAGTGGATTGGGTGGTGTCTTAGTGCCTATGCATTTCTTTTGTTTCGTGATTTAATGAAGTTAACGACTCCTTTTTTATAAATCAAATTTTTTTATCTCAATACCGTGTCGTAAAGCGGATTTTCTTGTTCCAAGTAAAATAGCCGAATACATTCTAAAGTCAAGTCAAATCTGTCGTCAAATAAACTGTTTACTCCACGAGCTTGATTTATTGCATGTTGTCCTGTCTGATTACTGTTTTTTATTGTCGGTTACGGTCGTTCTAACCTTGCCGCCAATGTTATACAAGTATGACTTTATCGCCGGCCGGAACTGTAAAGGGCCGTCCAGCGCTTCTATTTCTCGCATTTGCGAAGCGCTTCCCGGCACTTCGTGCTTGTTCAGTTTCTGCCTTTTGTCACTGATCCGCCAGCTGGCGGACGAAGTGAAGGCACAAACTGACATTCGCCCTTGACATAATCCGCCCGGCTCAATTATTACTGGTTCAAATTAACCGGTGAGCCAGACACCAAAATAAATCCGCAGCGGTAAAAACCATCACACGCACTCTTAAACTTCAGCCGCAGTACCGTCAAAACAAATGGGAACGTACCGCTAAAATTGTTCCCAAGCTTATACTCTCCGGAAACTGGCTTCAGCAGGCCGGTTTTTTACCCAATCAAATTATCCGGGTAACTGTCACACCTGGTTGTCTGGTGATTACCATCCCTTAAAAAATTGCTGAATAGAAAAGACCGCACACACGGTCTTTTTTTGGTCGTTTTCCCAAACAATTTCTGCCAAACACACACTTTTTTCCTAACCTCCAACACTTGTCCTTATTTCGCCTACATCCGTTGTTTTTCAATCTGTTAGAATCATTCCAAATAACTCACCCCATTCAAAGTAGTTTACATAACTGATTAATCATATTCATTTTATGATTATCTTTAATAGAATTGTGATAGGCGATATAAAGTGCAACCAAAATTAGTATTGAAAAATTAGGCTATGAAATCAGTATTTACCCTGTTTATTCTTGCCATTTCCTTAATTGGATTTGCACAAAGTGGAAGTTTTAATACCAGCAAATTTGAATATTCTGAAAACGGATTGAATAACTATGTTGTCGTAAATATTGACGCAAAATCAAAAGTGGAAATTTATTCTAAGACAATAGAATGATTAAGAATTTTGGAAATACCCCTACAGATATTGAGAACTACTTCAATAAGCTAAACAAAAGTTTGGAAGAATATATTTGCGGTAAAGTTGATGATAAATGGTAATAATTACAGACCAACCCTCATCAAATTGATTTTTGGAAAGTAATTGCACCAACCTATTTCCGAATTTTAATTAAAGTCATATTTTTTTCGGCTTTATTGTCTCCCAGTGTTGTATAACCTTCCGCTAGAGATATCCATCGAAAATATCGTCAAAATAAATTTGGAAATAGTTGTCTAAATAGTTAACTTTGTGCCATGACTTTTGAGAGACAAGTAGTCGCATATAAAAATTATTTTCTCGACTTCTATGAGAAACAGTCGGACAACGTTCAAGCAAAGATTGAGTGGACGTTGAATTTAATTCGTGTGACTCGACAAGTCCCTGATAAATATTTTAAGCACTTGGAAGGGACAAAAGGACTTTATAAGATTAGAATTGAGGTAGGTAGCAATATCTATCGCATTTTTTCTTTTTTTGACAAGGGAAATTTAGTTGTTCTTGGAAATGCGTTTGTTAAGAAAAATCAAAAGACACCAAAACAAGAATTAGAAAAGGCACTTAAAATAATGGAGGAATATCAAGATGAAAACAAAGAGTAATATTACAACTTTAGACCAAATTCTCGACAAAAAGTACGGGAAGAAGGGACAACCCAAACGAGAACAATGGGAACAACAATTTGAGTCTTTCCGGCTTGGTGTTTTGCTCGAAGAAGCAAGGTTGAAGCTTGGCATGACACAAGAAGAACTCGCAGAAAAATGTGGAACAAATAAATCATACATTTCAAGAATTGAAAATAACTCATCTGATATCAGGCTCTCCACATTAATGAAAATTATTCAGCAAGGGCTTGGTGGACACTTGAAGTTGACATTACAACTTTAAGTAATTAAGGCACTTGGGTGTAATCGAGTACCCCACCCCACCACCAAACAGGGAATAGACCGAAAAATTGGAGCAACCATCATCAAATTGATTTTTGGAAAGTAACTCCACCCCGATATTCCGCTGGATGCCAATCCCCGGCAATCCAATAATTGCCATTTTTATTCTCGCCCCTGCGCAGTTTTTTTTATCCCCTTTTCCTGGCAAAATCTCAGCCAAACACA
>JBAXOA010000197.1:0-5256 GCA_037133495.1 Mariniphaga sp.
GCCTTTGCCTTCAGGGGCGATCAAAATCGTCTCGCCATTCCACCAATCCAGGACTTCCAGAAGGCCCTGACGTACCGGCCCGTTCTGGTCGTCGGTGATCAATTGAAGGCGCTCGGGCCGATGTTCCACCGAAAAGACCACCGAGTCGTCTACCCGGACGATCGAGAATTGCCAGCGAACCTCGACCGACCCGAGTTCCGGAGCAATCGCGTCACCGAAGCTAAGTACGAGCTCGTCGCAATAACGGCGGGCAACGGCTTCGGCCTCTTTGACCTGCGGATGGATGAAAAAGCCATACTTGTGGCGTTGCGACTTGACCATACTTTAGCGTCGCGTGCGTCTTCGTTCTCGTCAAGCTTTGCCTAGCATTGAGCAAGGCTTTGCCTAGCATTGAGCAAGGCTTTGCCTTGCTCAAAGGCCCGAAAAGCAGTACAACGGCAGGAACATCACCCCCCACGAGGTAGCCGTATGCGCACACTGGCTCAGGACGTACCAAAGCATCTGGATCGCGAGATCACCGTCAGCGGCTGGGTGCACCGCACGCGGGAATTGGGGCAGATCAATTTCGTGCTTCTGCGCGATCGAAGCGGCATGGTTCAGGTGGTGTTCAGCGAGAAAATCGACTACTCACCCGAGTCGGTGCTGACCATCCGCGGAACGGTAAAAGCCAACGAAAAGGCCCCCGGCGGCGCCGAGATTCACCCTGTGCAAGTCACTGTTGAGTCGCGGGCCGATAGCAATCTTCCCGTGCAGATCAACCAGGACCCCGACAAGTACCCGCTGGAAGTGCTGCTCGACCAGCGCCACCTCAGCCTGCGCATGCCCAAGTTGCGGGCGATTTTTCAGCTGCAATCCGCGCTCCTGAAATACCTCAGCGACTTCATGCGCGCCGAAGACTTTTACGAGATGAAAACCACCAAGCTGGTGGGCACCGGCGCCGAGGGTGGAACCGGCCTGTTCAGCGTCGAGTACTTCGAGAACAAGGTCTACTTGGCGCAGTCGCCGCAGCTGTACAAGCAGGCCATGATCAGCACCGGGCTCGAGCGGGTGTTCGAGATCAGCCACGCCTACCGCGCCGAAAAACACGACACACCCCGCCACGTCAACGAATACGTCAGTTTCGACGTTGAAATGGCCTTCATAGACAGCGACAAAGATCTTATGGAGTTCGAGGCCCGCCTGCTCGACCATGTGTTCACCCAGGTGGGCAAAAACGACCAGGCGCTGCTGGACCTGTGGGGCGCCAGCGTTCCCGCACCGGGAGCCATGCTCAAAGCCCCCATCGTCGGCCACGACGAGGCCAAGGACATCATCACCAAGGCCACCGGCAAAAAGGTGTTCGAGATCAACCCGGAAGGCGAGCGGGCCTTGAGCGACTGGGCTCTGGCGACCCAGGGCGTCGATCTCGTGTTCATCAATGACTGGCCGCGGAAGAAACGCGCTTGGTATTCCTACCCTTCCGCCGACGGCACCAAGACTTTGGCCTTCGACCTGATCTTCCGGGGCCTCGAAATCACGTCGGGAAGCCGCCGCATCAACGACTACGCCATGCTGCAAGACACCTTGCCCAAGTTTGGTCTCACCGAGGAGGGTTTGGGCTTCTACCCCCAAATCTTCCGATACGGTTGCCCGCCCCACGGAGGGTTCGCCATCGGCCTCGAACGGCTCACCCAGAAGATTTTGGGTCTCGCCAACGTGAAAGAGGCGAGCGCCTTCCCGCGGGACCGCAAACGGGTGGCCCCCTGATGGTGAAGGAATACCGCATCCACGAAGGTCAGATGGTCGCCTGCGAGGACCATCAGGGCGTCATCAAGGTGTTCACCAGCCCCGACGTCATCGAGCGCAACTACCTGGAACACACCTGCAAGATTTCGCCGCACAACATCAGCTCGGCCATGGACCCCGACGAGATCGGCCGCATGGAGTTCGAAGAAGACCACACGATGATCATCATCAAGAGTCCCAAGAACTACTCGTCGAGCGACAATTTTCTGTTCAAGGTGACGTCGGTGGGCGTGTTCCTTTACAAGGATCAGTTGGTCATCATCATGAACAACCAGGAGACCTCCATTTTGGAAGGCCGCCAGGCGTTCAAGATCACCAACCTCAACGACGCCCTGCTGAAGATCCTGTACGGTACCATCGCCCACTTTCTGGGGCACCTCAAGGTGATCAGTTTGCTGTCCGACAGCTTGGAACAGAAGATCAACACGTCGATGGCCAACGAGCACCTCTTGAACATGTTCACCATCGAAAAGAGCCTGATTTACTACCTGAACGGCATCAACTCCAACTCGGTAGTGATGGAGAAGCTGAAGATGAACGCCGTCCGGATCGGGCTTTCCACCGAAAACCTGGCGCTTCTCGACGACATCGTCATCGAGAACAACCAGTGCAACAAGCAAGCTGAAATCTACTCCAACATTCTCACCGGCCTGAACGACGCGCGGGGCAGCATCGTGAACAACAACATGAACCAGTTGATCAAGCGACTCACGGTGCTCTCGGTCGTCTTCATGCCGCTCAACGTGATCGCCGGTATGGGCGGCATGTCCGAGTTCTCGATGATGACGTCGGGAATCCCGTGGCCCGTAGCCTACGGGTTGGCGACCGTGGGCATGGTGGGAGTTGCTTACCTGACTTACTGGATCCTCAAAAAGTTCACCGACGGACCCGGCAAGAAGATCAAGCGCCGGTGACAGCGCCCCGCCTCCGTGCGCTTGCCGCTGCTGACGGCGTCGAGGCGCTCACGTTTTGGAAAGGCATCCCGGGACTTGGGATGAGCCCCGCTGACGAGCCCACCGAGCTAACCCGCTTCTTCGACCGCAACCCTGGCCTCAGTTACGGCGCCTACTCGCCAGATGGACGCCTCGTTGGCACTTGCCTCGCCGGGCACGACGGCCGTCGGGGGTTCCTGTACCACCTTGCCGTGGCGCCAGCCTACCGCGGGCTCAGACTCAGCACTGCGCTGATCGAGGCTTCGCTGGCTGGCCTCCAAGCCGAAGGAATCCAAAAAGTGCACCTTTTCGTGCTGGCCAGCAATGCTGCGGGGCTCGACTTTTGGGTCAAGGCCGACGTCCGCGGTTGGGTGCGCCGCGACGACCTTCTGGTCTTCAGCCGAGACGTGTAGCTCGCGTCAAGGCTGCTTCCAGCTCCCGCTGGAGCGCGATCGCGTCGCCGGCCGACAAACCCTCGAGTTCCACCGGCAGCACCTGGTCGCCGACCAACTCCAGCACGGGTCGAGCGCGCTGCTTTTCATGGAGCGAGAACGAGAAGCGTACAGACCGAAGCCCTTCGACAGCCAGTGACGTCGTGGCCACAAACGAGGTCAGGCTTGACTTCGGAACCAGGCCGACCTCCAGCGACGACGACGTCAGCCGCAGGGCCCGGAAGTTTCTCCACGAGATCCCACCTTCCTTCAAGCCCTTGGCGAGGAGGAACAGCACGGCAGCAAACACCAGGTCGCCGAGCAGTGCTATCACCAACCAACGGGCGGTGATGACCGTGAACCCCGAGGCAAAGCCCACCACGAGCGCGAGGCCGAGCAGGGTCGAGACTAAATGGCTGGGTCGGCTCCAAAACCAGACAGGACCGAGGCTTCCTCCTGTCTTCTGCCAGCGCTTCGGGGTTGGGCTGGCTTGAGTCTCACCAGACGGGGCGGCACCGGGGAGCGCGACCGTCGTTGCGAGCCTTTGGCGCAGCGCTTCGGCATCGTTCTTGCTGGTCGTGGAGAAAAGGTCCCACACCGACCCGTCCAGCTTCTCGACGGTGACGATCCAAACCCGGGTGGACGTTGTGTCGCCGCTGCCCGAAGTCATCCATGAACGGAGTGCAAACCCGCTCAGCTGGCTGTAGGCATAACCCGGGAGAGTGAGCCTGTCTGCGCTGTACTTCTGTTCGTCGAAACGCTGATTCAACACCCGCAACCTGCTATCCGCCTGGTCGAAGACAAGCGACTGCGGTGACCCAGGCCGAAGCGCCTCGGCGAACACCCGCGCCATCAGCCAAAGGGGCAGCACCAAGGCCAGAACCCCAAAGGCTGCCACGGCCAGGAAGACCGGGTCGGTGTCCCAGGCTTTCGAAACAAAGTTCAAGATTGACACGCCGATAGCAACAAAGAAGATCGAGGCGAGCACAGGCAGCACCCTTCCTTCGCTCACATCGAACACGATCTTGTCGTCAGCAAACCTCGGCTGCTTCATAGCTTCCTCGCTCCCCTTGTGATCAGGACCTGTCCGACGTAATACGTGATCATGATGGCCCAGGTGTGCAGGTCGGTCGGGTCCTTCCAAACACGGAAGGCAAGGATCAGCCCATCAGAGACGAAGAACAGGAGCACGCCGACCCTCAATTGCCAATCCCGGCTGGCGAAGCTACCCCCGACCGTCATGGTCGCGAGCAGCACTCCGTAGAGGGCCATCGGGATGGCCAAGTCGCCCATGTGCGGCAGGAAGACTGCCATTACTGCGGCCGTGATCACGGCGAAGACGACCGGATACGTCACGAGTCCGCGCCTGGGCTTCGGTCGCGCCAAGCCCACACCCCAGAAGCGGACGAGGTACAAAAGCTGCATCACGGCGAACGACCCCATGCCTGGCACGAACAGGCCGCTGAGCGACAACAGGAAGTCGCCACCCGCCGCAAACACCAGTGCGGGGCCCATCAGCTTCCAGCCAGGTTGGTGCAGCACAAACCACGAAGCCGCGAGCACCAGCGCCGGCAACGCTTTCACGGCGGCGATCCAGGGGCCGCCAGACACGGGGATGAGCGCTAGGCCCAACAGGGCCGTTGCCGCGAAGGCCCAGTCGAAGATGCGGGGAGTTGGCATAGGGCAGTCTAGCACGGTATTCTGGCCCCATGAAAATCCCTCTTCGCAGTTTCACCAACACCGTGGGCCGCAACATGGCAGGAGCCCGCTCGCTGTGGCGCGCCAACGGCATGACCGACCAGCAGTTCAGCAAGCCCATCATCGCCATCGCGAACAGCTTCACGCAGTTCGTACCGGGGCATGCGCACCTGCACGACATCGGCCAACGCGTGAAGAAGATCATCGAGGCGTCGGGGTGCTTCGCGGCCGAGTTCAACACGATCGCGGTTGACGACGGCATCGCCATGGGCCACGACGGCATGCTCTACTCGCTCCCCAGCCGCGAGGTGATCGCCGACAGCGTCGAGTACATGGCCAACGCCCATTGCGCCGACGCGCTGGTGTGCATCAGCAACTGCGACAAAATCACCCCCGGGATGTTGATGGCC
>JBAXOA010000198.1:0-5031 GCA_037133495.1 Mariniphaga sp.
CTACTTTAAATAGACCTTTGTATTGAGGATTGCTGTCTTCATAAGCATATATCATAGGATGAGATTCAGGCCGTTGTGGGAAGAATTCTCTATTTGCCACTCTCAGCACCACCTAATGTTGTAATTCTCGAATCAATAAACATCCATTCCTCATCCGTTATATCCCATTTATTCCGGAGTATATCATCTGTATACACGCCATCGTATTTACCCAAATCGGGTACAAAGGCATAATTTTTCTTTGTCACATCTTGTGAAACAACTGTTTGAAGAATTAGGAAGCGCACAATTTTTGTAAAAACATATGATTTGTAAGATAATACTTCCTCTTTACTCAAGAAAGCACCAGCAACTATCCATGACTCTGTACAGCATTCACCAGGACTTGCTATCCTTACATTACCATTATAATAAAATCCGACAGGTTTTGAAAAGTCTGTTTGCCCAGCGATTGGCGCTTTTGGGATCAGTAATTTCCATTTATTAAGCAAATCCCCTGAATCAGTAATATCTTGTTTTTGAGCATATTTCAACCCTATTTTTTGTATAAACCAACAAGGAACCCCTCTATCTTGAGGTGGATAATTCGTAGGCAATCCAAATGGCTTTCTTGCCGAAACGACATCAACAAGATACTTTTTATTCTGGCTTAAAATTTTTCGTACAATTTCTGCTGATCGTCCGTGGCGAATAAATGTAGCATATTCATTGATATTTCTCTCTGATACTATCGGTTTACCATCATAATAATTTGTGACCTCACAAATCCCTTTAGAATCACGTTCCCAAAGAAAGTAGCATATTCCTCCAGCAATATCTACTCCATTAAATACTTCAGCGCTGTTTTCATAATCAACTAATTTCCGAATATGTGAATCATTCAGCATACTTCTTCTGAATTCATCCAACCCTTTTCCACCGCTAAACCACCGCGAGGGGACAATCATCGTCAAGAATCTTGGGTTTAGTTTTTTTGCTTGATTAACAAAGTGGTGATAAATAGGTTTAGCGCTCATTCCATTTCCAGCATCACTCAATTGATATGGTGGGTTTCCAATAATCACATCAAATTTCATTTTAACAATCTCCTCAGGATTTGTAGTATGTATAAATTCATAGGCATGGCTTTCTAACCCTTCTCTTTTTTGTTCGCCATATTCACCTTGAGATGCGCCACAGAAAGCGCATTTTTCGTTTACCCATCGGTGTGGAATCCTTTTAAACCTAATATTTCCGCTAACGTCCCTAAAAGGGGAAACGGAATAAATGCTGTTGGAGTATTTAGAGCAATATACGCTACGCCGTGAAAGCAAGCTTGTTAGCTCCGTAATAGCAATACCATAAATTTGATTTTGAAAGATATGGTCTCGGCGCTGCTGGTCATCCGGGATTTTGTCTTTTAATCCTTTTAAAAGCCTTTTTGCAATCTCACGCAAAAACACACCCGATTTACAGGCAGGGTCTAAAAATTTGGTGTTGGAGTCACTGAACAGCTCCTGTGGCAGCATGTCCAGCATTTGATTAACTATTTCTGGCGGTGTAAAAACTTCATCATTGGAAAGGTTTGCAAGGCAACTAAGCACATCAGGGTTATATATACTTGAATGCATATCATTAGCCATTTAAGTGAACCCCCCTATAATCAATCAATGGATGTTCCCTGATCGGCAACGGAATAAAAGCTTGTACCTCTTCGTCATATTCCCAGCCTGTCATAAACAAGCTTATCTGTTCCGTATGCCCTTCAAGCATTTGGTCAAGGCGGAAATCTCTGCGCTTTATCATTGATCCAAAAAGAGACCATTCAGAAAAAATAATCGGTTCATCATCATGTTCTTTCAGCGTTAAGGCATCTCCACACAAAATATTGCGATCCAAGATAAACTTCACAGCTTTGCGGCAATCGTCATTAACATCTTTTTTACAGTTTGATTTATATTCTTTGTCCCAGATTTCAAACAAGCGCTTTCGGCAATCATCAACATTATCCTTCAATATATCCACACCATAAATGCTTGTAATAGCAACAACGGCATATTTTTCATAATCAGAAAAACTTTTTTTATAGCGGCTTTTAACCACTGCCAATTTGCGACGTAGAATTTCAGCCAAAAAATTTCCGTCACCACAGGCAGGTTCTAAAAAGCGGCTTTCTATCCGCTCTGTTTCCTGTTTTACCAAATCAAGCATAGCGTTGACTTCGCGCTCAGATGTAAAAACTTCCCCATGATCGGCTACACGCTTTTTAGATTTAATTTGTTTTTCAACCATATAAAAACCACCCGTATTATCTCTAATATCCTCTCTATCTGTTTCCCCTGTTTTTTTAACGATAACAATTATATCTTCTCAATCTTATAATATCTTACTCTTATATACTGCACTTGTTACTAGGAACTATATTGGCACTTATGTTAGAATAATAAATTTTTAACAAAATATTTTTTTGTAAACTACAATATAAAGTTTAGCACATTGCAACATCTTTAGCAAAATATAAAGATAAATAAAAATAGCCCCAGCGCTTATGCGCCAGGGCTTCTACTAAATAGTTATGATATTTTGTGCTGCAGGATTCTTTAGCAAATATTCCTTCATTTCTAATACTGCATTTTCAATCAAAATCCCAAGTAGTTTGGGTGAAATAAATCCGGTTATTACTTTCGGCAAAGCTGTATAAACCATCCTTACAACCGCCGCATATTTAGCCTCTCCAGTTTTCTCTCCAAATTGTTTTTCAGCTTCCAATACAAGGCTGAATATAATCTGCTCAAGTACTTTTCGCTTTTCTGCTTTTGTCAACTTCCAAAACCATACAACCATTGCTACGAACATTGCAATTGCAATTGCAATTACCATAACCAAGACCTGATTTAATTCCATTTATGCTTCCTCCTTATTCCTTCCCTTAATCTTAATATAATTCTCAGCACCTGCTTTTGCTGAATAGCTTACAATCACTCCAGTTATAACTGCGCCAGTAAGTCCAATAAGTTCTCCGGATACATCTCCCAGGATAATATAAATTGCTGTCCATAAAACAGTAGTGAGCGATGTATAAACAATCGCCCACACTACAATCTTCTTTGAAAACTCCATCAGATCACATCCAGTATTGCTTTGAGAATATATCCGCCAACCGCCATAGCAATAAATCCTGTTATCGCTAGTAGCATCTTAATGTCCCTCTTCACAACGGCCATATCTATTCTAATTGATGTGCTCTCAGCTTCAAGCCTCCCAAGCTTTTCTTTTGCTTCCTCAACATACTCGCAAGGTGCATATTCACATTTAACGCTCAACTATTTCACCTCACTTCATTGCCTCAGCTAGCTTAATAAACAAGCTCTCTGCGTACTTATAATTCCCCAAAAACTCCATTGTGCTTTCTGAAAGACCAGCCTTCTCTATTATGATTTTTATTGCTTCTTCTTTTGTCACATTATCATCTCCTCTCAAGTATTTTGCCGGATCAACCGGATCTGTTTGCCAGTAATTTGGGTATTTGCAAAGCCTAACTTCAAAATGGCAGTGGCACCCCGTTGAGTGGCCTGTGTTTCCCATGTGCGCCACTATATCGCCTGCTTTAACCAACTGCCCTTCTTTTACATCAAGTGCTTTTATATGGCCATATAGCGTGCAAAAGCTCTCATGTTCGATGATTATGTAGTATCCATAACCTTCAGATACCCCTCCTTGATTTATGCCAGTGCATTTAACAATTCCGTCACATGCAGCAAAAAGAGCATCCCCTTGGACGCCCCTTATTTTTGGTCTTATATCTATCCCTTTGTGAAATTTAGTATAGCCAGTCCCTATATCTCTTGGCCCAAACGGACTGGATATAGAACAGGCTTCATGTGGATTATGTTTGAACAAGCAAAGCCACCTCCTCTTTATATGGCTCAGGGATATCTTCAATTGTTATCCTGCCAATACTTAATAGGAATCTATATAATCTCAATTTTCTTTCATCCATTATTTACACCTCCAGTTGAAGCGATGCTAAGTCTGCAACAATCTCTTCTAGTTCTTTGATCTTCAAATCTTTTTCAGCTAACTTTTCATTAAATTCTTCTTCCATTGTTTTGCTCATATTAGCCTCCCTTAAATTACAAAGTGTACGATATCTCCATACTGACCCTGTGATGCACCAGTAGCTCCAAAATAAATACTATTACAAAAGAAATTCAATGTTGTTCTTGTAATAATAGTACCTGCAGTGCTGCCATCAGTTTTTGTATAAACTGGGCTATAATTATTCTGATTGGTTGAGTTCATTGCTGAAATACCATTAAAGGCATAACTTCTACCAATATTGATATTTGAATTTGTCCCAAATGTCACTGTCTGTTTTCTTGCAAACATGGCTGTATATAGGACTGTTGATGTTGTTAATGTATATTGGTTGCAGACTGTTTTATTGGCAAATAAGCAAGCCCTTGCTGCTGCTGAGTCGCAAATTTTACCTACTGCTGCTGCATCAACCATCATGGTATCAATGCTTGCAAATGTATTCAGGCTGTAGCCTGTAAGTAATTCCAAAACATTCTTAAGAAGTGTCGTGTCTGATGTAAGTTTTGCAGACAGTTTTGTATAGGCATATGCATTGTTCCAGATAAAATCAGTAAGCTTTCTGCTATCGCTTGAATATAAATCAAACAGTGAATAAGCATTACTGATAGCCTCTGTGAAAGTTACCTTTTGATACAGATTTGTCATGGGCTTTGTGGCTTTATTGTTGTTACCAAACCATTCGAACATAACAAACTGTCTTCCGAAATCGCACATTATATCTTCGTTATTTTTGCCAAAGGCTGCATCAATACTAATTGCATTTGCATTGGAACAGAATGCTAAATAAGAGTCGGTTTTGTATCCCTTTAGACCGGCGGCCATTGAGTTATTATTCACAGCAGCCATTAGACTTGGGGTTGCCTCAATATCCAGTATTTCTTGAGCACTTAATTGCGACTTAAAAAGCAAATACATGTAAGCTGCTACAGGTATATTTCCAGTCGGATACCAAGC
>JBAXOA010000199.1:0-4986 GCA_037133495.1 Mariniphaga sp.
GATGTCTTGCAAAATGTAGGTGTAAAATACGACATTATATTTTAACCATTACTTACATATAAGTTTTTACATTATCGAAAGCAGTTAAGTGGGAGCAAGGGAAATAACTTAACGATATATTTATTTTCTTTGCAAAAAACAATCTGGCATTTTATACTGTTATTTTATTAAATAAATATACCTGAAGGAACGATGAATAAAGGTGAACGCCTGACAAAAGCTTCTACAAACCGCCAAAAGGCTGAAGCTCTTCTTAACGAGAAGGGTTCAATACTAATGACATCAATTGATTCAGAAGCCACATTGCGGAAGGTGATACATGAGCTGGAAATTCATCTGCTTGAACTGGAAATGCAGCACGAAGAGCTTGTCCTGAAAAGAGAACTTGAAATAATTACAGAAAACAATTTTCGGATGCTGTTTGAACTTTCACCTATTGGCATGGCGATGGTGGATCATGAGTCCGGCAAATATCTGGAAGTTAATAACGCCGTTTTAACTGCAACCGGCTATTCGAAAGAAGAATTTCTAAATTTAAATTTGAGAGATATCACTCCTCCGGAATATGAGGAGCAACAGCTGAAACAGCACCAGGATTTGAATGAAACTGGTTCCTTTGGTCCAAATTTTAAAGAATTCATCCGAAAAGATGGAACGCGCTACCCTGTTTCGATCAGTGGATCGCTTTTCAGAAACTCCAATAACAAAAAAGTGGCATGGGGTATTCTCGAAGACATTTCAGCTCGCGCTACGGTTGATGAAGCGCTAAAGAAAAGTCAGGATTCTCTAAAAAAACTTTTACACGCGGTGGAACAAAGTCCGGTCGTGACATTTGTAACCAACCTGTCGGGTGTAATCGAATACATTAATCCCAAAGCCATTGAATTATCCGGTTATACAAGGGAAGAGCTCATTGGCAATACTCCTCGTATTTTTAAATCAGGGAAGCAATCAGCCGGTTTTTATAAAGTGCTTTGGGAAACAATCAGTGCTGGCAAAGAGTGGAAAGGGGAACTGCAAAATAAAAAGAAAAACGGGGATCTGTTTTGGGTGTCAGAGTCGATTTCACCGGTAAGAGATTACATTGGGAACGCAACTCATTATATTGCTGTTCAGGAAGATATCACTGAGCGTAAATTGGCGGAGGCAATCCTTATCGATTCCGAAAATATGTACCGTTCAGTTCTTAAGGCAAGTGCAGAAGGAATTTTGATTGTTGACACGGAAAGTTTGCAGATTATTTTCGCGAACCCGGCTCAATGCGAAATGCTTGGATATACCACTGAGGAACTGGTTTCAATGACCATTATAGAAATTCATCCTAAAGAATCATTGCAGGAAACTTTAAATGAATTCCAAAGTATGCTGTCTGGAGAGAAGGCGTTTGTTCCCAATATTCAATGTCTTAAAAAAAGTGGAGCTACTTTTTTCGCAGATATCCATTCGAGTTTTTTAATGCAAAACGGCAAAAAATGTATTTTAGGTTTCTTTAAAGACATTACTGAACGAACAAAAGTAGAAGAGCATCTGAAGAAATTGTCTCAAGCGGTAGAACAAAGCAGTGTGTTGACTTTTATTACGGATCTTTCCGGTGCTATCGAATATGCAAATCCGAAAACAAGCGAATTAACCGGTTATTCCAAGGAAGAGCTGATCGGTCAGAACCCAAAAATATTCAAATCCGGTGCTCAATCAGCTGATGCCTACAAAATTCTTTGGCAAACCATCACCTCAGGCAGCCAATGGAAAGGTGAGTTGCAAAATAAAAAGA
Organism: Mariniphaga sp.; assembly: GCA_037133495.1. Classification (GTDB taxonomy): domain Bacteria; phylum Bacteroidota; class Bacteroidia; order Bacteroidales; family Prolixibacteraceae; genus JAAFHB01. Next base: position 1,772 of record JBAXOA010000199.1, read on the forward strand.
AAAACGGCGAATATTACTGGGCAATGGCCTCTATATCGCCTATTTTTAATTCCGCCGGGGAAATATCGAATTATCTTGGAATGCAAGAGGATATTACTGAGCGAAAAAGAATTGAAAATGAAATTCTTAACCTGAATTCCAGCCTGGAAAATAAAATTGAAAGCAGAACCAATGAACTGCGTAAAATCAACGAAAGTCTTTATCAGGAAATTGAAGTCCGTAAAATAGTTGAATTCGAACTAAGGAAAGCAAGAAAGGAAGCAGATGACGCAAACCAGGCCAAGAGTGAATTTCTTTCGCGCATGAGCCACGAATTGAGGACACCAATGAACTCCATTCTGGGATTTGCGCAATTAATGGAAATGGGAGACCTTCCATTCATTTATAAAAAGGGAGTTAACCATATTTTAAGAAGTGGAAAATATCTGCTCGACTTAATCAATGAAGTACTCGATATTTCACGAATCGAAGCGGGCCGGCTTTCTTTTTCACTCGAGCCGGTACAATTGCAAAGTGTTTTTCTGGAAATATTAGACATCATACAACCACATGCAGATAAAATGAATCTGACACTGGAATTAATTGATTCACCTACAAATCAACTTTTTGTAAGATCGGATAACCAACGGTTAAAGCAAGTCTTGTTGAATTTGCTGAATAATGCGATTAAATATAATACTGTTGGAGGTTCTGTGGTCATTAATACAGAAATCAGCAAAGCGGATGACTCGGAATTCACTGTAGTCAGGATATCAATTAGTGATACAGGCATGGGAATCAAACCGGAAGATATTTCTAAGCTGTTCAATCCTTTTGAGCGGATTGGCGCAGAAAAAACTGAAACAGAGGGTACAGGACTTGGACTTATGGTTGTGAAAAAATTGATGGAAGCGATGGGCGGAAATGTTGGAGTTGAGAGTATCGCCGGTAAAGGCAGCACTTTCTGGATTGAAATGCGGCAGGTTGAGAGTCAAAAAACCATTTTTGAACAATCAATTACTGAAATATTATCAGAAGAACCTGATCCGGTATATGCCGGAACTATTTTATATATTGAAGATAATAGATCAAATGCTGAATTGTTTGAAGAAATAATCCTTACCCATCGACCAACTATCCGATTAGTCGCAAATAGATTCGGAAAGCAAACTGTAAAACTTGCAATTGATTATACTGCTGATCTGATTTTATTGGATCTCGACTTACCCGATATTCACGGCAGTGAGGTCTTATTGAATCTTCAGACTGATCCTTTGACCAAAGATATTCCGGTTGTTATTGTTAGCGCGAATGCTATGCCTAAGCAAATTGAGCATTTACTGGCGTCGGGTGCCAGAGAATATCTGACTAAACCAATCGAAGTGAAGGGACTCATCCGCGTTATCGATAACTGGATAGGAGAGAGGAGTTAGATCCGCCAGCTGGCGGAAGAAATTAGGAATTATGAGTCAGGAATTACAGTGTAACTATTTGATCTATTATCATTATTCTTTAATTTACCCGTAACCTGTAATTCCTGGCTCGTAACCTGTAAAGACTTACCCGCTACAAAGATCCTCCGAAAACCTTTTTAAGCAATGTACTCACTCTCGCATTGGTATTTGTGCGGATTTCCTTTTCACGCTCTGCAATCTTCAAAAACATTCCCTTTAGTGCCTGCTGCAATATGTAATCTTCGAGTTTGACTTCTACTATTTTCATTCCTGCAAATTGACCCAGTGGTGAACCTGCCATTTTATTCCATCCTGTTGTCAGATCGTTCCACGATTGTTGTGTTGAAATTCCTGCAACGAGGTTTTTACTGAGCGATTCCCTGATTTTAGGTCGATAGAGTTCGGCCAGTTGCTGACTGGTTTTCTGCTCAAAATACAAGGTGGCTGCGTTATCAGAACCTTTCAGAATTTTTAGTGCGTCGGCGAATGTCATTTCCCGAATGCTGGCTGCAAAAATGGGTTTTGCCCCTTTGGCAGCATCTTCGGCGGCCCGGTTAATACGGATAATCACATCATCAACTAATTTCGCCCCTCCCGGAAGTTTAGAAAGATTGTCCGTAATTGTTTTTGCTTCAGGAGGAAGCAATATTTTAATGGTCAGATCTTTAAGGTAACCATCAGCCGCTGACAAATGTGTAACCGAACTGTCAGTTGCCACCAGCAACGCCTCTTTTAAACCATTGGTAACTTCAGTATTCGTAAGTGGCAGACCTTTATTGGTTAACTTTTGAACCAGTTTGTTTAGCTGTGCGGATGAGTTCAAGGTGAGAAAAAGTGATAACACTAAAAGGACAGTGCTGATATTTATTTTTTGCATCAAAGAATGTTTTAAGATATGCGGCAAAAGTAATACTACCTTGGCTTTTTTAACCAGATAACTGATAAATATTTTGAGTTACAAACTCGAAACCATTAACCCCTCGTTGCAAACGAGGGGTATTTTCGTGCTGTTCCATGCTTGCAACTTCTGCCCCTTGCTTGCAACGAGGGGCACGCTGTGTGTCCTTTGTAACGACATTAAAAGGTCCAAATAATGATACAATTTATCCATATCTTTAGATGTGGATTAAAGAAATATAAATACTTTAAGATTGTCCCCATGTCGTCAGAGAATTATACCATTGAAGACCAGAATGCCATTTATTTCCTGACTTTTACAATAACAGATTGGGTTGATGTTTTTACCAGAAGTTGTTATAGAATTATTCTAGTTGACTCTTTAAACTATTGTGTTGAAAATAAGGGGCTGACAATTTATGCATGGTGTCTAATGTCAAATCATCTTCATATGGTGGCTAATGCGGATGAAAATTTCAGAATAAGTGACATCATTCGTGATTTTAAGAAATTTACTGCAAAGAGGATTGTTGAAGCGATAAATTCTGAAAATGAAAGTCGCAAAGATTGGTTGCTTTATCGTTTTTCTTTTGCAGGAAAATTTGATCACCGGATTAAAAACTATAAAGTCTGGCAGGATACAAGTCATCCAATATTACTGGATTCGAATTATTTAATCGACCAAAAGATTAACTATATCCATCAGAATCCTGTCAGAGCTTTAATCGTGGAAAATGCTGATGAATATCTTTTTAGTTCTGCCTGTGATTATGCAGGGAAAGTTGGAATGGTAAAGGTTGTATCAGATATTTAAAATGAGATGCAATTTCTGCCCCTCGTTTGCAACGAGGGGTACGCTGGCGGTCGTTTGCAACGACTTGATAT
>JBAXOA010000200.1:0-4926 GCA_037133495.1 Mariniphaga sp.
GGCGAGGAGGGTGATGATTTTCATGGATTTCATGGTGAATTTGGGAATTTGAGGATTTGATTATTTCGGAATTTGAGAATTTGAGAATTTGAAAATGTAGTAATTTCATTGATTATGAGATTTTCACAAGTTCTATTTCAGTTTACACAAACGGTTCCTGTTGGCTGAGGCAATGGAAACTTCCAAGGCCCCAGATGATATCTGTTGAATCAATGCCAACAACTTCTCGTGAGCGGAAACATTGTTGAAAGATTTGTAAAGCTTTGTCATCATTTTTACAATGGAAGGTTGGCACAATTACCGATTTATTCGCAATGTAAAAATTAGCATAAGAACAGGGCAATCGCTGACCTTGGTAAACCAGTTTATCCGGCATAGGTAATTCAATAATATTCAGTTGTTTGCCATTGAGCAATCGCATTTGCTGAAGTTGTTTCAAATTATGCTGCAGCAGGGTAAAGTTTTCATCGCTTTTGTTTTCTTCAATTACGGTCAATACAGTGTCTTCATTAACAAAACGAACTGTATCATCAATATGCCCGTCAGTATCATCACCAACAATTCCTTCGTCAATCCACAGAATTTGTTCAATTCCGTAAAAATTGGAAAGATATTCTTCAATTTGTGACTGGTTGAGATGATGATTTCGATTCGGATTTAAAAGACATGATTTAGATGTAAGCAGAGTTCCTTTTCCATTGAATTCAACAGAACCGCCTTCCATCACTATTCCGGGATAAAAAACCGGTAGATTAAGTTGTTTGCCGATCAGAGTAGGGATTAGGTCGTCCAGATCAAAAGGTGGGTATTTGTTTCCCCAGGCATTATAGCCCCAATCAATAATTACTTTCTTTTGCGCAGCATCGGGATTGATTAGAAATGCAGGTCCATGATCGCGGCACCAGGCATCGTTGGTCTGATGAAAGTAGAATTCGACTTTCGATAAATCCACCTCAGCCTTTTGCAAATGACCGACAGCAAAGACTTTCATGGCTTCGTCAGCAACATTGATGCAAACTTTTTCACTGTTGGTAAGTTCCTTGACAAACAAACAATAAGAGGGGAAAATGGTGTCGATTTTTCCCGGCCAGCTTTCTACTTTATGAGGCCAGCTTAACCAGGTTGCCGAATGTAAAGCAAACTCTGCTGGAAATTTATACCCCAGTTCTTTGGGTGTAGGATGTTCGAAAATCATTGGAGCAAGGATAGTTTTTGAAAAAGTAAAGCAAACATATATTAGAAGTAACAGTATTAAATATATTGTAATTCAATCTGTTACAATTATTAATCTTCGTCAATATATCTTTTCGTGATTGGCTGATACGAATCAATTCTTCTGTCCCTTAAAAACGGCCAATGTGTACGGTAACGATTTGTTTCACTCAAATCCAGTTCTTCAATATGCAATTCTTCTTTATCAACAGATGCTTCGTACAGAACTGTTCCGAAAGGATTGCTTACAAAGGATCCTCCCCAGAATTTCATAGCACCATCCTGTTCCATCCCGACACGGTTTACACTTACCACATGAACAGCGTTGGCGACTGCATGGCTTCTCTGTATGGTTTGCCATGCATTGTGCTGTTCAATATTGGTGGCTTCATCCTGAGAAGTGGCCCAGCCTATGGCCGTAGGATAAAATAAAATTTCAGCACCCATCAGCGCTGTTATTCGGGCAGCTTCCGGATACCATTGGTCCCAGCAAATAAGGATTCCGATGGTTGCGAATTTTGTTTTGAAAACTTTATACCCAAGATCACCAGGCGTGAAATAGAACTTTTCATAAAACGACGGGTCATCGGGAATATGCATTTTGCGGTATTTGCCCAGGTTAGTTCCATCTGCATCCATCACGACTGTAGTGTTATGGTATAACCCTTGAGCACGCTTTTCGAATAAAGAGGCAATAATTACAACTCCCAGTTCTTTGGCTAGAACACTTAATATATTTGTTGATGTACCCGGGATAGTTTCGGCCAATGAGAAATTATCATGATTCTCTTCGTTGCAGAAATACAGGGAAGTGAACAGTTCCTGGAAGCAAACAATCTGAGCGCCTTTCGCAGCAGCATCTCTTGCTTTATCTATAGCTTTTTGGAGGTTTTCCTCTTTGCTTGAAGTGCAACTCATCTGCACAAGTGCAACTTTAACTTTAGGCATGCTTATAAATTGAGTAGTAAATTTCTATAAATAGAATTGCGCTTCAAATGTACAAAAAACCTGTAAATACATTCTGTTTGGAATATTGATATTATTATTGTGCTGTAAATCAAATAATTATATACGGTGACTGTGTTCCAGAACAACCCGCCCCGTAATTTCTCCTTTTAAAATCTTTTCAATACTTAATTGAATTTCATCTAAACCGACAATTTCAGTTTTAATGTGTTGAAAATCAGGTTTCCATTCGTTGGCAAGATTCTGCCATAATTTTAGCCTTAGAGGCAGTGGTGTTGTTGCTGAATTTACTCCTAGCAGGTTAACGCCATTCAAGATAAAAGGAAAAACACTGGTGTTCAGCAGGGGAGAAGCGACGTTTCCACAAGAGGCAGCATTGCCGTGCGTTTTAAGCGATTTCAAAATGGTTGAAAGCGTATTTCCCCCAACGGTATCAATGGCAGCAGCCCATTGCGGACGCAGAAGCATTCTGCCTGACAGGTCGTCAACTTCAGTTCGGCTAATAATCGTTTTTGCTCCTAAAATTCTAAGGTATTCGTGCTGATCGGCTTTGCCGCTGGAAGCTGTAACATCAAAACCAAACTTCGATGCAATTGCTACTGAAATACTTCCAACCCCGCCGCTTGCCCCGGTAACAAGCAAAGGTCCATCTGCTGGCTTTTGGTTACAACGAAGAAGATGATGTATTGAAAGTGCCGCTGTAAAACCGGCTGTACCAAGAACCATGCTTTCTTTCAGGCTTAAGCTGTCAGGCAATGGAACCACCCATTCAGCAGGAACATTAATGTATTCGCCAAATCCACCCATTGTATTCATACCAAGGTCGTAACCTGTTATAATAACCTGGTCGCCAGGCTGGAATTTATCAGAATTGCTTTCAACAATAGTTCCGGCTGCATCAATACCCGGAGTATGTGGATAATGGCGTGTAACGCCTTTATTTCCTGTAGCCGAAAGCGCATCTTTATAATTCAGGGAAGAATATGCGACTTTTACAAGAACTCCGTTTTGAGTAAGATCATCCGTGGACCTTTGTATAATTTGATTTTTAAAAGAACCGTCAGATTCTTCGGTTACCCAAAATGTTTTGAAAGGGATGTTTTTCATCATTAGTTTTTTAAAACCACTAAGACATAAAGTGCACTAAGTAACACTAAGAAAGTGTTTAATTCTGAAAGTTAAGGTTTATCTCCTTGACACCTCTCACACTTTCTCATTATCTCTCAGTCACTCATTCTTTTTGTCTCTGAGTCTCCCCATCTCTCCATCGCTCAGTCTCTTAGTCTCCCAGTCTCTTAGTCTCCAAATCTCCAAGTCCCTAATCCTCATGCCTCCTGTCCATTTCTCTCTTGTTATCCTTTGTTTTCAGCGTTTCGCGCTTGTCGTACATTTTCTTGCCTTTGGCAATGGCAATGGTTACTTTACAGAATCCTTTTTCGTTGATAAACATTTCAACAGGAACAATAGTGAGCCCTTTTTCGCGGGTTTTCCCAATGATTTTTTTTAGTTCCTGGCGGTTTAAGAGAAGTTTTCGGGCTCGTTTGGCAATATGATTAAACTGGTTTCCGAATTTATATTCCGAAATATGAGCATTGAGCATATACAATTCGTCACCAGTAAAAGCACAATAGCTATCAGTAAGGTTAACTTTGCCTTCACGCACTGATTTGATTTCGGTACCAAGCAACATGATGCCTGCCGTAAATTGCTCGACCAGGAAATACTCGAAAAATACTTTTTTGTTCTTAATTGTGATAATGTTCGCCATACGCTGCAAAGGTAGGAAAAAATAGGATTTAGGGGTTAGGTTTTGGGATTTAGGGCTTGGAATTTGAGGATGAGGGAATTTTAAAATTGTAATTTATAATGATATACCCATTTATCTATTTAACTATTTTCCTTTTTATTCGCAATTCTTAAAGCCTTTTCCTAAAACTTAACATTCACTCCTGCCATAAAATTAATTCCTGCCTGCGGATAATATCCATCGAGTTTTTGCATTGAATTCTCAGATGAATAGCGATATACCCAGGCATTCGATTCGTATTGCGTATTAAAGAGGTTGCTGATCATCAGGGAGAATCCGATCTCTTTGCAGAAATGAGGATTCATCTTGTAATTTATTAGCAGGTTATTCACAAAATATGGATCGAGCTGGCGATCGCTGTTCTCCGTGTTATCAATGTATTGCCTGCTGATAAATTTACTTATAAGGTTTAGGTTAAACCCTTTAAAAATCATATAATTTATTGAACTGTTTGCTGTTACTGATGGTGAAAAAGATAAATCTGTATTGGAATGATTCACTGCTGTCTGGCCCCATGTGTCCCAATCATCAATATATTCAGTAAACGATTTGATTTTGTTTCGACTCAGAGTTACGGATGGTTCCCACTTCAGGTTGGAAGCGAGCAATGCCTTTGCCGATAATTCTATTCCTGCACGGTAGCTGGAAAGTACATTTACCATGATCGGCGCTCCTACGTCGTTGATCGCCCCGGTTAATACAAGTTGTTCGTGATAAAACATATAATAGGCGTTGGCAGTGAAGGAAATATGGTTTGTACCTAGCGAATACCCGGCTTCTGCATCATAAAGCCTTTCGGGTTGAGGAATGGGTTTTGTGGGATCGGCATCTACAAAATTGTCGCGATTAGGTTCACGATTTGCAACTGATAATGAAGTATATATAGTTTGTTTTGTTGATAGTTGGTAGGAAACACCCGCTTTCGGATTGAAAAAATTATA
>JBAXOA010000201.1:0-4914 GCA_037133495.1 Mariniphaga sp.
GGATTGATATGATAAAGAGTCCGGGTAATGCAAAGCACCGGCCATGTGGCCTGGCCCAGGCGCCCGATGGTTCCCTCTTTGTTTCTGATGATTCGAATGGCCGTATTTACCGGATCGCTTACAATGGACAATAATTTATTCGTAAGATCGGGTGATTGTCTGCAAAAAATAAAATCCCGTTCAATTACTTAATTCATGTTATGAACATGATTGTTAATAAGTTATTATTTGGTCTGCTATTGGGCGCATTTGTTGTATCATGCCAAAGTAATCCTGAAAAAAAGAAAGCGGATTCGGCTGGCTCAGAACCCTTGTTGAATAAAATTTCAAATGACATACCTGCACAAACGGCAGGGAAAGAGCATCCGGGCAAGGCTGTTTATGCGAAATATTGCCTTGTATGTCACCAGACCGACGGATCCGGTGTTCCGGGAATGTATCCGCCTTTGACCAGTGGCGCATGGGTGGGAAAAGATCCCAAAGAATTGATTGGCATTTTGACAAAAGGGCTTAGCGGAGTGGTTGAAGTAAATAACGAAGTTTATAAAAGTGCAATGCCGGCACAGGCACAATTATCCGATCAGGAGGTTGCCGATGTACTTTCTTTTATCCGGTCGGGTTTCGGAAACAATTTTGAGGCTGTTGGAGTAGAACTGGTTAAAAAGACCAGAAGCGGGGCATCAAAGAACTGAAACATAAATTCTAATATATAAAAAGGCAACATCAGATGAGTTTGCCAAGGTGACGTTTTTTTATAAACATTCTTTTTTTGATTTTAATTGCCGAACTGCTATATTGCAGCCTGACACAATCCATGAGCTCAGGATTTGAGATTTTCAATCGTTTGGAACCTCTGCCAAAGTCTTGCAAAAGGATTTAATCAGCAGACAATAACTTTCAGGTAAAACCTTAAATAATGAAGAAGAATAAACTGATAAAAATTGGCAAAATACTTATTATCACTATTTTAGTCTTATTATTTATCCTTTATTTTTATGTTGCCTACCCGTTATGGGGGTTGTTTTTCAATGCTCAGAGACATACAAATCCACCATTGACACCTGCCTGGGCGCTGGAGTGCTGGATATGGGATAACGATTTCAATACTGCTGCAAGAGTTGACACCTTACTCGTTGGTTACAAAAAGTATGATATCCCGGTCAGGACAATAAATCTTGATAGCCCCTGGTGTATGCGTTTCAATGATTATCAAATTGATACTGCACGATATCCAAATCCTAAAGAATGGTTTGCCAAAAGAAAATCAGAGGGTTACCGCATTGTAATGTGGACTACAACCATGGTCAACAGCCTCAACAAGGATACCCCGGTTCGCAACTCCGAAGATTGGTTCAATAAGGCAAAATCCAAAGGGTATCTTACCGGAAATGGTCAGCAAAATCCATGGTGGAAGGGCAAAGGTGGCTTTATTGATTATTCGAATCCTGAGGCCATGAAGTGGTGGAGAGGTATGCAGCAATTAGTTTTTGATTACGGCATCGACGGCTGGAAGCTGGATGATACCGCAACGCTCTCTTATTATATGGCCGGACCGATTCCATTTTTGTACAGAAGCACATTTTCCGGACTGATGAGCCTCCGGACTTATATGGATCACTTCTACCGTGATGAATACCACTATGGATTGACAAAGAATCCCGAATTTATTACCCTCGGGCGTTCAATTGATCAGAATTTCCATCCTGAAGGGTTTGCCCCATTGGATGCGGCGCCTGTTACCTGGGTTGGTGACCAGAAGCATATCTGGAAAACTAAAGAAACGTTGGTCGATGACGGAAATAAGAAGAAAGATCTGATTGTAACCGGGATAGGTGGCTTTGAAATGGCCATTCAGAATATACTTGCTGCTGCAAAACTGCGTTACAACGTCATTGGATCGGATGTGGCAGGGTTTTCAGGCAGTGTAATTCCGTCCCGTTTGTATATCAGATGGGCCCAGTTCTCCGCATTTTGCGGACTATTTCTCAACGGCGGTCATGGCGAGCGCGCACTCTGGAGACGGACTCCCAAGGAACTGGAGGTGATACGAAAATTTTCCTGGCTTCATACGGAACTTGTTCCCTATATGTACAGTTATGTTGTGACAGGTCACGAAGGTGGAAGAGTTCTGCAGAAACCGGTCGATGGCAAATACCACTATCTTTTTGGGGATGATTTTCTGGTAGCTCCTCTCTATCAGGATACCCTGAATCTTAAGGTTACCTTGCCGAAAGGTAAATGGCGCTATTTTTTCAACGATCGGGAGGTATTCGAAGGTGGAACAAGTTTTGAGAAGTCCTTTCCGCTCGAGGAATTTCCCGTCTTTATCCGGGAAGGTGCAATTGTTCCACTCAACATTCAGCGCTCCTACACCGGACTGGGAACTAAAAACAACACCGGTAAAGATACCTGGCTGATTTATCCTGGAATGGACAATGCCTTTACGCTTTACCATCCCGACAAAAGTGGTACAACTACCGTCTCTATGAGGAATTTGCCTGATCAGCTGGAAATTTCGGTAAAGGATGCAAAGAAGCCTTCAGTTTATACCATCAGAATGGACAAGAGACCCTCAAAAGTATTATTTGGTGAAGTTGAACTTAGCGATTCAACGGATTATCATTTTGATAACCAAAAACATCGGTTAACGGTGGAAATTGGTCAGATAAGGGATGGGGTGATAAAGCTAATCAATTGATACTTACTTCCATCCACCTCCTAAAGCTTTATAAATATTCGTTACTGAATTAAACTGACGTTTTTTAGCCTCTCCTAATTCCATTTTAGCGGCCAGGCCGTCGCGCTGTGCCATTAAAACCTCCAGATAGCTTGCCCTTGCTGATTTAAATAAGTCGTTGGAGATATCAACCGCTTTGGTCAGCGCCTCAACTTCTTTTGATTTTAGATGGTAGGCTTGTTCTAAATGATTGATATTCGATAACTCATTTGTCACTTCTACATAACCATTCAAGATCGTTTTTTGGTAATTGCAAAGGGCTTCAATCTGATAGGTATTTGCATTATTAAATTCAGCTTTAATCGCGCTTCGGTTGACCAGTGGAACAGTCAAATCGCCTACTAAGGAATAAATCAGCGATTGAGGCGTAGTAAACAAGTAGGATGTTTTAAATGCCTGAAAGCCCAGTGAACCAGTGAGGTTAAGGGAAGGATAAAACTCGGCTTGTGCTGCTTTTACATCACACTTAGTGGCAAACAATTCAAGTTCTGCCTGCTTAATATCGGGCCTGTTTTTTAATAGCTGGGAAGGAACACCCACCTTGACTGGGACGGGCAATTGTGCGTTGAACGTTTCACCGTCACGAATTATTTTTTGCGGAAACCTACCGAGCAAAGAATTTATCTTGTTCTCATTTTCCGCTATTTTCTGTAGAATATCGAATTCAATTCCTTGTGAATTAAATAGTTGCGCTTCAAATTGTTTTACCGCCAATTCGGTTACTACAGCAGCCTCTTTCTGAACCTTAATAATTTCCAATCCATTTTTTTGCAATTGGATGGTCTCCCTGATGATTGCCAATTCGTTATCCGATGACAGCAACTCGTAATAAGTATTTGCAACTTCAGCGACCAGATTAGTAATCACAAAATTTTTACCTTCAATACTTCCAAGATACCTTGTTACAGAGGCCTTTTTTGAGTTGTGCAATTTACCCCAAATATCGGCTTCCCAGCTGGTTTGAAAGCCAACCAGAAAATCGGTAAGAGGAGCGGGCACTAAATTGCCGGGGGTGATATCTGCTGAAGCGTCCCCTGCGCCATTCGAGGTGTAGCGCCCAACTTTACTGATTGAGGGGGCCACTTCACCTGTAACTGTCGGGAACAATCGGCCGCTCTTTAATTTCACATTGTTTCTGGCAATTTCTATCTCCTGCAAAGTAATCAACAGATCGGGATTATTCTTAATGGCAGTATCAATCAGCGTCACTAAATTTTTGTCGGGAAAAAAATCTCTCCATTTTATCTGTGCCGAATTACTCGTGTCTTGATTGGCAGAATAGGATAATGGGATTGCCTTAACATCGGTATTTTGAATTGCCTTTGGTGTCGTACAACTTGCAAAAACCGAGCAGATCAACAAGATACAAATAGGATTGAATTTTCTAAATAGCTTCATTTTATTAAAATTCTTCGGTTAAAGGTTTTTCCTCTTCATCTTCAACAATGGGATGTTTTTCGGAAATTCGCGCGAAAATGTAGTATAAACCCGGAACAATAAGTACTCCAAAAAAGGTGCCGAATAACATTCCTCCGGCTGCAGCGGCTCCAATGGTTCTGTTTCCTATTGCGCCTGGTCCGGAAGCCAATACAAGCGGAATCAGCCCGGCGATAAAGGCGAAGGAGGTCATTAATATTGGACGCAGTCTGACAGATGCCCCAGCAATGGCTGCCTGAAATACCGTTAGACCGGAACGGTGTTTTTGAACTGCAAATTCTACGATTAGTACGGCATTTTTACCCAATAGGCCAATTAACATTACCATCGCTACCTGGGCGTAAATGTTATTTTCCAAGCCTAAAATCTGAAGAAAGAAAAAGGCTCCGAAGATTCCTGTCGGCAATGAAAGAATAATGGGGAATGGCAAAATAAAACTCTCATACTGAGCCGCTAAAAGCAGGTATACAAAGATCAGACAGATCAGGAAAATATAGATTGCCTGATTGCCTCGTCCCACTTCGTCTTTAGATATGCCTGCCCAGTCAATATCAAATCCCCTTGGCAATTTAGTTTTTGCCACCTCTTTAATCGCATCCAGAGCACTTCCGCTGCTATATCCGGTTGCCGCACCGCCACTTATTTCAGATGAATTATACATGTTGTGTCTCGTAATTTCTTCGAGTCCATATACCTTATCAACAGTCATAAACGCAGAATACGGCACCATTTCACCCCGA
>JBAXOA010000202.1:0-4805 GCA_037133495.1 Mariniphaga sp.
GCCGCATCTGCGGTAAGGACTGTGCCATCTGCGCCTACAAGTAACTCGCTGGGTACATTGACTGCACTCGCGCCAAAGACCGAAGCCTTTGCCGATGGCTTTAAGAGATTGAGAGTGCCTGCGAGATCATCGACCCCAGCGGCGGTCATCACGTCACCAGTTGCCCAGGTGGTCTTGGCTGGAAATCCTACGGCCATGATTTCTCCTTAGTATGCAAGCACCGCAGTGTCAAGCACCGCGTATATGGGCGAGTCTAAAATAAAGCCATCGATGATTGGCTCAGCGGTGGTAAGTGTCGTTATCCAACTTGTCGCAGTGATGTCATGGTTTGTACCCATGACCTGCAGTGTCTTAGTGATGGTCGAACCTTGAGGCGTGGTGTTGGAGATGGTGACTGGTGAGAAGTTATTTACAGAAAGCGCCGCTACTGTCACCGCACTTTGAGAGTTAGTGGCTGATAGGTCGAGCGCCAGAGAGTCAAAGCGGATCGTGGTTTCTTTGTTTGCCTCGACATAAGCCAGAGCGAGGTTAAGAGCATCGGTGTCAGAGTTAAGTACGAGGCTGGTCTGGGTGATGGAGTGGCTGAAATACTTAGCCTGCGATGCAGCATCTGAGACTATCTGCGGTGTGCCGCCTATCCGGCCGATGGTTGCCTGATTAACTATGAGCTTGTCATCGAGAACTGGCACTCCCAGCTTGTAGGGAATACCGCCCGATTGATTAAAGATAAGAGCAGTTTGTGCCGCTTTCTTAATGAGGTTAGTCCGATTGATAAAGGTAGCCACACCAGCATCATCGACATAGAAAGCGCCGAACTCGGAGAACTCACAATTCTTGAGAGCTTGCAGTGCCGACCTATTAGTAGCAGGGTCAGCCTGACAAAGAGTGTTACCAGTATCTATGGCGCGTAAAGTCGAAGGCCATCCAATCTGGTCGAGGATGGCGTTAATGCGCGCACCAGTGTCTTGACCGGCCACCGCGCCTGCGACTGTGCTGATATTGGCCATGTTGAACAATCGGAAAGCATCGAAGCACTCGATGGTGAGGTAGCCAGTTTGTTGATTGGTCGGGTAGGTGTAGGTATAGGTCGCTGAGTAGCCACTGAATAGGTAGTAAGTGACTCCCGAATAAGTGGCAGACACTCGCAGTTTACGAAGTGGCACAAGGTTTGGGTAGTAAGGGCTGGATGGGTTCTGTGGGTTCCAATAGCCGTTAGGGTCGAGCAATCTCACTACGCACCTAGCCGCCTCGAATTGACTCTGCAATAGGTTGCGACCGCCTGAGATATTGATCTGCACTATCTGAGAGGAGATGTCCACAATTTGAGAGGCGCTTACTCCTAAAGTGTTGGTACCAAGTAAGCCGTTAATAGGATCGCCTAATTGCAAAGGCACGCCAAAGCCAGCACCATTAGAAAAGTCAAAGGTGACTTTGATGCTGGGTAGATAGGGCGTTGCCATTAGAGAGCGCCAGCTGGTAGAGCCTGCCGTACCCAAAGAGGCTGAGTACCGCTTGCGGCGTTCTGGGTAATTTGGTCTTGCAGCATCTGTACGAGTGTCTGGTGATCGACTACGGTGCCTGCGTTTATAGCGATGTTATAGGTGGCTGATTGTGCAGCTGTAGCGCCTGCCTGTGAAGGCATATCAGTCGCAGGAAGTGAAAGAGATCCAGTGTTATACGTAGGAATTCGCCCCGACATCGTAGGTGAGGTAGATCCATCGGTACCGGTAATCGACCCCATGAGTAGCGCGTTCTGAATGGCGACTACGGCAGCTAGTGAGTCTTTAGCGCCTTGGATAAGGGCATCGAAAGGACTAGCGACTGCCTTAATAGAGTTAATCTGCTCTGCGAGTGCCTTGTTAGCGGCGATGGAGTTCTCTAACTGCGCCTGCAGGGCTGCAGCTTTGTCGGCGTTCTTGTCTAAGATGGCTTGCTGCAATTCTAAGCGGATGCGGTCTTGGTCTGAGATTTTGCCTTTCAGTGCGGCTGCTATCTCGATGCCTTGAATGTTAAAGACTGAGGCGGCTTTATCCAGTTTAAGCTTATCCGCTGCAGCCCTGGCGAGAGCTTGCTGTGCTTTGAGTTGATCTGCAGCAGCCTTCGCACTTGCTGCAGCAGCTTTCGCAGCGATAGCAGCTGCCGTAGATTTGCCCTGCCAGCCATCGTAAAAGTGCCACGCTGGCGCAGCTGCGGCGGCGGCCGCCTCTTTCTTTCTACGATCGCTTGACCCAAGATTACTTAGACCATCCAAGATGGGATTAGTGAAAAGCATCTTTTTAGCGGCATTCCAGAGAGGATTGCTCTTTTCGCTTGCGCTGGCGAGTGTGGCCATTTTAGATATGAGGATGCTAATGCCATCCACGCTGTCTGCTATGTATTGCGAGATACCCTTAAAAGCCGACTGCACTGCATCGACGCCGGTGTGGTTTGTATTGAGATTTTCAATAGCACTGATTAGGCCGTTACCGATGGTCTCCTTAGCATCTGTCGCAGCGATGGAGATACGATCGATAGCACCAGCGGCGGAGTTAGCAGCGATGGTGGCTTGACCTGCGAATAAGGTATTAAGTTCCTCATAGATAGTATGAAAGTCTTTAGATTTTAACTGTGCGGTGGTGAGTCCAGTGCCCAAGCGAGTGAGTGCAGTGGTAGATCCACCATACGCCTTTGCTAAGGCGCCAGCGACCAGCGTGAGGTCTTTGCCTGTACCGGCTGAGATGTTCATAGAAAGATTGAGAAGGTCTTGAGAGGTCGTCGAGTCGCCAGTAGCACGCAGTAATGACTCTAGGGCTGGGCGTAGTTGATCCCGACTCACACCGGTGGCCTCGGACAGCTTGACCACATAATCATTAAAGGAATTAGTCGATGATGCTAAACCTAAATTCTTTAGTGTTTGACCTAATGTTTTAGCGGCTTTATCTTCTTCTGTGAAGGCAGAGATGGATGACTTAGCGAAACCATAGAGCTTGCTAACGGCGAAAGCGCCGACCATCGCTTCGCCTAACTTCTTGGCGACACTCTCCAGACCAGTAAGAGACTGAGTGGCTTGCTTGGCGCCGGTGTTGTTAAACGTAGTGATAATAGGAATGTCAATAGCCATTATTTCATCTCCCTATTTATCGTGTTCGACGCCTTTTCAATAGCGCGAATGATGGATGCCTTAGCTTTGCCTTCATTGCGGTTCACTGAGGCGTATAAGAGGCGACCGCCATGCTTGTCTGAGGATTTCATACCCACAGGCACATGGAGTGCTTCTACGGCACCTAAACCATGATTGAGTGCTTCGATGAAGTGAGCACCAGCATTGGGATTATTGCTTTTAGAAGTAGGTCTGCCCTGTGGGTTCTTGCGGCCTGCAGTTTCAGCGATAGCACCAGCAGGGCTTTTATTCAATACCGAATACGCAGCCCTAAATCCGCTGGAATTAACATGACCGGACGACATTTTATAGACAATTCCAGCCTTGGCGGCTGCGGTATTCAACATAGGGAAGGCGTTTGCATTGCGAAACATTGAAGTCGCTTTAGTGATCTTGCGAGATGTACCGAATGCCTTCCAGTTACTCAATCCAATTATGCCGGATGGCACATTGGTTCGAGCATCTGAAGTAATCGCCGCTAACGCAGTCTTTATCTCGGAGTTCATCTCTTTATATAACTCTGGTGAGAGCTTACGCAGAGCGCGTTTAGTGGAGTCGAGACCTCTGATCACGCTGGGCATCTCTCACCGCCTTTGCTCGATCCTCAAGTACTAGAAGTAAAGCTCTAATCTCGCGGTTGCTCAGTTGTCTAAGCTCACGAGGCGAGAGTCCAAGTTCTACCGCTAGCTGGGCGTAGAGGTAGGTGATGGAGTCTCGCTCTATCCGTTTGGGAGTGTGGCCTCAAAGTCGATCGTGACTGCTTTGAGAGTGGCGATGTATTCGCCGCCAAAGGGCTTGACTGCGCTGCCAGTACCTTTAGCAGCTGCATCTCTTTGAGACTCCCATGCCAGCCAGTAGGCATCTGATTGCTTCTCTTTCTCCCTAAATCGTTTGTAAAATCCTTCGTTGAATTTCTCCTCGAAGGCGTACTCTGTGGCTGGTGTTAGTTCATACGAAAACTTCTCACCGGTGACTAACTCGATGTTGATAAAGGCCATGAGCCGACTGCTTTCTCTTTAGACGATGGCGTACACAATAGGGCCGGATATTGTCCATGTGATTGACTGCATGGATAGATCCGTGACTTTGCCGTTCACTGGTGTGAGCTTGTTGATGAGCGCGGTGAAGGTATAAGTAGGGTTAGTAGCAGAGACTGCCGCCTGAGTGTTTTTTAAGACGCAGGTGACGAGAGTGCCGTATGCCGCCTGCAAGGTCGGTAGGACTTTGCCAGTCGCGGTGTCGTTATAGAAGTTGCATGAGAATGAGCCAGACTCAAGGCCTTTGACAAAGCGGTGAGCAGTGTCACCCATAGCCGTGACCTCGACCTCATCGTGGTCCGCAGCCGGGCGATTTGCGCGTGCGAATTCTGTGGCGTAACCGAGGCGGACACCGGGGGATTGCTGACGATGGATCACTTCAGACCCTCGACCCAAGGCGGAAGCGACGCGCTTGACAACCTCCTCTATTGCTGCCCGCGCTGTAATCAATACAAAGCCGATTACTGGCCGGCGGACCCCGCCCAGCCGCCGCTGTGGAATCCCCGGCAAACACCGGCCTCGGCCCACTTCATCGAGTTGGACGACGGACAGCTTCACTCCTTGTCGGCCGTGGGAGCGTTCACGCTGCGGCGACTGCGCCTGAATCGTCCGCCGCTGGTCGCCCTGCG
>JBAXOA010000203.1:0-4794 GCA_037133495.1 Mariniphaga sp.
AGGTTCCATTTTACCGGATTCCGCCATGGCGACGATGTATTTGATATGTTCCGAATGAGCGATGTATACGTACTGCCATCTGTATCAGAACCTTTTGGTATTTCACCCCTTGAGGCAATGATGTCTGATGTTCCAACCATTATTTCGAAACAATCCGGTGTGGCAGAGATTCTTACACATGCCATTAAAGTTGATTTCTGGGATATAAATGCCATGGCTGATGCCATTTATGGCATACTTAAATATCCTGCACTATCTGTAATGTTCATTAAATATGGAAGAGAAGAGGTGGACAGTTTACAATGGAAAAAATCTGCCCAACACGTTCATAAAGTTTATTTATCCGCATTATCGAACCTCAATACTTAAGATATATGAAATCAGTTTGTCTCAACTTTCAGATTCATCAGCCGTTCCGCTACCGGAAATACCGCTTCTTCGACATTGGTAACGACGCGTATTACTACGATGATTTTGCCAATGAAACCATTATGCGAAGGGTTGCCGATAAATGTTATTTGCCGGCCAATAAAATTATTCTCGATCAGATTCATAAACACAAAGGGAAATTTAAAGTTACCTTCTCCTTGTCAGGAACTGTAATCGACCAGTTTAAATTATACGCTCCCGAGGTGATAGATTCTTTTGCTGAGCTGGCAGCCACCGGTTGTGTTGAGTTTCTATCCGAAACGTATGCGAACTCATTTGCTTCTATGACTGATGCAGGCTTGTTCGAATCGCAGGTTAAGGCTCATGATAATCTCATTGAAGAACTTTTTGGATATCGGCCTAAAGTATTCCGTAACACAGAATTAATCTACTCCGACGAAATAGGCGATCTTGTTCATCGGATGGGTTTTGAGGCAATGATTACTGAAGGAGCAAAACATATCCTGGGATGGAAAAGTCCTAACTTTTTATATTGTAACGCACTGAATGCCAGACTAAAGGTCTTGATGCGTAATTTTCGCTTCAGTGATGACCTCTCTTTCAAATTCTCCAATAAAGGTTGGAATGAATATCCGCTCACCGCTGAAAAATATGCCGGATGGATGGCTAGTCTGCCGAAAGCGGAAGAAGTGGTGACCATATTCATAAATTATGAGACTTTTGGCCAGCTTCAGCCTAAAAGCTCAGGGATATTTGATTTTTTGAAAAGTCTTCCAAATGCCGTCTTGAAAACCGGCGAGCTTCAATTTGCCACTCCGTCGGAAGTGGTTGCAAACCTGCAGCCGGTCTCCGCAGTCCATGTGCCATATCCTATCTCGTGGGCGGATGAGGAGCGTGATCTTTCTGCCTGGTTGGGAAACGAATTGCAGAAGGAGGCTTATGACAAGCTTTATCAATTGAAAGATCAGATGAAAAATTGTGAGAATTCTGTCATGTTGAAGGATTGGGATTATCTGCAGACCATCGATCACTTCTATTATATGTGTACTAAATTCTTTTCGGACGGCGAGGTTCATAAGCATTTCAATCCCTATAGCACTCCTTATGAAGCTTTTATCAATTATATGAATATTCTGAGTGATTTCAAGATCCGCCTGAATGCTATTGTGCCAAAAAGCATTGAAGATCAGGAAATTGCAAATCTTAAAGAGTTGGTTAATGAGAAGTCCAAGATGCTCGAACTGACCCAAAAAGAGTTGAAAAAAATGAAGAAGGAGATCGCTGCCACAAAATTGACGCAAAGCAAAGTCACAGATAAACTTAAAGATGAACCTGTCAAACAAACCCCTAAAGAAGAACCAAAAAAACAAGTTTCAAAGCTTAAAAAATAAAGTGCAAACATCTTTGGCGTTTGACAAATAAGTCTAGTACAAAAAGTAGATTTTTTCGGTTATTCGAGTAGAATTTTTATTGCACATATTTCATAATTCCTTCTGCCAGCGTTCGACTGCGCACACGCCGAAGTCTGGATGATCTAATTCCAAATTCATCATTGAATAATGAGTGTTATCCTCATCGCCTATGTTTCAGAAAGACTATATTCTTCGGATGGTGGAGATGATCAGTGAGCTCGTAGCTTCCATTCTCGGTTTAATCAAAAAGGGTGATCTTGAGCAGGCAGAAAAGATGCTTGAACGAGGCTATTATGAATTGCTCAGACGTGATGCTTCGTTTTTCCAATTGATTCCAAAAGAGCAGTTAACCGATCAGCTTCTTGCAGGTCATGATTATACAAATAATCATCTGGCCGTACTTTCTGAACTGTTTTTTGCAGAAGCCATGTTGAGCGAGACTCAAAATAAGTTAAAGAATGGCTTGGCGTGTTATGAAAAATCTTTGGTGCTATTGGAATTTCTCGAGAAAGACGATAAAACATGGTCATCAAAACGCGAAGAGCGAATTAATCTTCTGAAAGAAAAGCTGAAGGGATTATCGCGTAAGATGAGTTGAATATTTACCTTATTCTTTTATTGATCCCATAAACTCTGATTAGAGGTCCCTGTTAAAATTGAAAAGGACGGAACCGGGCGGCTCCATCCTTTTACTAAAACTAACCAAACTAACTAACCTAACTAAACCTAAACTTATGAAAAAAAATGTAATACAAATGTAAGGCTCCTGATGATGCTCTCCAAACATTTTACGTTAAAGAATTGTAAAATAATTGAAAATAATTGTTAAATATTCGAAAGCAGGATGGAATCTTCATCATAAGAACTGTTTTTGGCTTATTTCACATCAAAAGATGTGGTGCCAATATTTCTTCCGTCAGTAAATACATCAACGGTATATCTTCCGGGAATAAGTGCAGCTTCTTTGTTGTTGTCCCAGTAAATGCTTACTGGAATTTCGCTTCCTTCATATTCAACCTCACGCATTGCCGAATAGGGGATTTTCATGTCTTCAAATTTGAAGAGGTCTTTTTCTGATTTCATGAGCAGAATCTGATCGGGCCGTTGAATCCGCACGTAAATATTTTTAGCTCCACGTTTTGCAGTCAGGTTCTTACTCAATGTAAAATCAATTTTTATCTTCTCAATTTTGGCCGATTTTATCTGTTCTTTTCCTTTTGATGAAATACCGGAAGCTCTGAGATCGCCTGCTTCCAGCTGAGCGGCAAGATTAACGGTCTGCTCCAGTTTTTTCTTCGACTCCTCCAGCTGCTGGTTCGCAGACCTTACAAGAGTCACCTCTTGTTTAACATTCACATTCTCAGTCATTAAGCGTTGATTCTTCTGGTTCAGACTATCAATCTGAATAATATAATCGCGCATAATGTTCCGTAAAGTGGTCACTTCCTGTCGGTATTTTGTAATCTGTTGATAACTAACGCTTTTCACTTGTTCAACTTCTGTCAGGAGATCCTTTACTTTTGTCTGGGCATAGCCGATTGTCTTATTCAGAGAATCGTTTTCTGATCGTATTGTTTTATAGTTTGTTACCATTTTCGACAATTCAACTGCTATTGAATCCTTTTCTGCCATGATTAAGACTTCATCGGCTTTATAGGAACTTCTTTGCCAAAAAAAGAGGACTAGAAGCAGCACAATCAAAACGGATAAGCCAATGACAATCAGATTATTTCTTTTATCTTTTGAAGAATTTATTTCCCTATTTTCCATATCTTGTTTTCCTTACTGATACACAAATGTGAAGGGCAAATGTAGTGAAAATTTGTAGCATGGCAAAAAGGGGGAAAGGCAGGGGGAATCGGTAATGATCAATGGCAAACGGACAATTAACAATGTGAAATGGAAAGATTTTACGAATTTTATACAGCAATTAAAAACAAATTATCTTCTGATGAAAAAAGAAAACCTGAGCCGCCGTCTGAGGAAATTACAACAATCCGACCGGTTAATGTGTTTTATTTCAAAACAGATAAAATGGATTTAGCAGATATACGAAAGGATTACAAGCTTCAGGTGTTGATGGAAAATCAGATCGGTCGCGACCCGGTGCTGCAGTTTGAAGACTGGCTCATGGAAGCTATGGATGCAAAGGTAAATGAGCCCACAGCTACGGTACTTTCTACGGCTTCACCCAATGGAATGCCATCGTCAAGAGTTGTTCTATTAAAAGCAATTACACAACAAGGGTTTGGCTTTTTTACCAATTATTTGAGTCGGAAAGGCAAAGAAATAACGGTAAATCAACATGTTGCCTTATTGTTTCACTGGCCTGAACTCGAAAGGCAGGTTAGGATTGAAGGAATAGCATCCAAAACATCAGCGGGTATTTCGGATGATTATTTTAATAGCCGACCATTGGAAAGTCGCCTTAGCGCTGTTATTTCAAACCAGAGTCAGGTTGTGCCCAATCGCGAATATCTTGAGCAGCTTTGGAGTAAAAAGGAAGACGAAGCGATTGTCAATCAGGTAGTAAGGCCATCGTTTTGGGGTGGATATATCGTTGAGCCACACCGGATTGAATTCTGGCAAGGTCGTTCAAACCGGCTTCACGACCGGATTTTGTATTCCAGAAATGAGGATAACTGGGTAATTTCGAGACTTGCACCCTAAATACAATGATCAATAAATAATTTTGAAATTACCTCCCTTTTTTCCTCCCCTTGATTTTTGTGTCGCGGTGCTGTGTACTTTTCGAATTAAAGCTGAATGAACTTTTCGATTGCCTTGGCTTTTTTTCGTGAAAAGCCCCTTTGAACTCGGGATCTGCCATTTTTTTCTGACGGTCAATTTCACGGTCAATCGTCTGCTTTTCAGGACGGCTCAGCGGAACAAGCTCAACCGCATCAGGCAGTTGACGCTCTTCGATCTTCATCCTGATCAGCTTCTCGATATTTTCAAGGTGAAAATCTTCTTCAGGACCAATAAAGGAGAT
>JBAXOA010000204.1:0-4772 GCA_037133495.1 Mariniphaga sp.
CGCAGGTTCCGGTACCAGCAGCACCGGCGGAACCATCAAATGAAGAGAAATTATTGATTGAAATCAGGGATTTATTAAAAAGGCAATAAAGATTTGATCATCATTAATTGAGAATTACTTCAGTGTTACGGGTTACGGGTTAGGAAAGGTACACAGGGGTACAAAGGATCTAAAAGGGGTTACGGGTGAAACGGGTTACAGGTTACGGGTAACTTTTTAACTTGTAACTTGTAACAAAAGGTACACAGGGTTATAAAAGTGGTTACGGGTGTATGGGTAATAATAACGGGTTGCAGGTGTAACAGTTATTTGTAACTTTTTATTTCTGATGGAAAGTTTCAGAGACAAATCCCAGAACCACAGGTAATGCGTCGCGCCAGTAGGTCCAGTTATGCCCCCCATCGCGGACACGGAATTCGTGAGGAATCTCCTTCTTGCGCATCGCGATATGTACCAGACAATTTCCTTCGGTTAGAAAATCATCATCGCCACAATCGATGTACCAGCGAACTGCTTTCTTTTGGTCATCGGGTATACGGTTCACAAGGTCAATGGCATTGTGTTTTTCGAAATAGGCTTTGATTTGCCCTTCGTCTGTCAATTCAGGATTGCTTTTTTTCATTCTGGCATTCGCCTCTTCAATATTCAATGGTCCTACGTAGGCACTTAATGGACAAGCTGATGAGAATAATTCAGGATGGTGTAAGGCGTACATAAACGATCCTCCACCGCCCATTGACAGACCTGCAACTGCACGGTATCGCTTTTCTGCTTTTATCCGGTAGGATTTTTCAACGGCCGGCATAAACTCAGTAAAAAAGAAGTCTTCGTAATTCCAGTTTCCGGAAATATTGTTAAAGTATCCCATTTGTCCGGTTTGAGCATCGGGCATCACAATAATCATCGCAGTAGCTGTGCCGTCCTCTGTCGCCTTATCTGCTATGTGTTGTACTTCACCAAACTGAACCCATCCTGTATGATCATCACCGGCACCATGCAACAGATAAAGCACCGGATAACTCCTTTGCGAGGTTTCGTAACCCGGCGGGAGGTAAATGGCATATTTCCGTTCGCTTTTCAGAATTTTACTGGAAACAGTAAGGTTGTCATAAACTTTGCTGGTCTGAGCTTGCACCAAGACAGCAACCCCAATAAAAAGGGCAACAAAAAGAAGAGTTTTTTTCATAATAGTCTAATTTAAGTAATCGGAAATATTTATTGTCATAATTCTGTCTTCCTAAAGTATTGAATCTTAATAATAAAGATCATTAAAATTATTTACCCCATTTTCTGATTTACATAACTTCCCTTTATTTTCTCTCGACTCACCTTCACAAAGTCTCTCCGTCTTCAAGTCTCAATACCCGGCTGCCTGTCTGTCCTTGCGGGATTGCTGAATGCTTCATGACATATTCGGGGCGGGTCATCTGCTTTCTGAGGATTCATCCCAAAATGGATCAGATTTACAACCATCTGAATATGACCCTGAGGTTGTCTGGAGCCACCCCTCAACCTATGTTGCTCCATTGTTCGGTCACAACTATAAATGTATTCTTTTATTTTTAAATAATTCAGTAAATTTCCAAACAAAGGGAACAATGTGTTTTACATCCTCACATATCCTTTCATTGTCCCGCATTTTTGACCTTCACCCGATCCGAAAGGACGAATGGTATAGGCTCCCACCTTTGCGGGGACAATAAAAACTTCAGCATAGTGAACTACGAACGGTTCAAAGGTGTTTAGCGGACTTTCAACAATTACTTCATCTCCTTCAACCAGACAAATTACCTGAACTCCGCCATCAGTATGGTGGTCTACCTTTTTCGTGAACCAATGACGGCGCGTCTCGATAAATTCGCGTTCGTGCAATCCGGTGCTTTCTTCCACCCAACCGTCACCTTGAGCAATAATTTTCACTTGATTTACCAGATTTTCTTTGGTCCATTGGGTTGTACGATCCCACTGAATCACTTTTTTGCCATGTTCAATATTGATTGGCCGCGGTTTTCCATCCATTCCCAGCCGACCCCAGTCCCATAGTTTGAAAGTGAAAATGTATGGAGTCGCACTGATTTCGAGTACCATGCTGTTTTTCCCGGAGCAGTGGATCGTCCCTGCAGGAATCAGCACATGGTCATGCTTTTTCACAGGCCATGTTTGCACATACTTTTCTGCTTCAAAAGGATTACCTCCGGTCTGAGCAGTTTCAAGTTCTGTCATCATTGCCTCCGGATTAATATCCTCACGCAATCCTAAGTAAACAATGGCATCCTCTTCGGTTTCCATCATATAGTAACTCTCGTCCTGAGTGTAATGCATCCCAAATTTTTCCTGAATATATTCAGTAAGCGGATGGACCTGCAGGCTTAAATGGCCACCTTCCATGGTATCCAGAAAATCGAAGCGGATAGGAAATTCATCGCCAAAACGACCATGAACAGGCTCTCCCAGCAATGCTGAAGGATGTTTGAATACCAGATTAACAGATGGAATCTCAATGATATCTTCTCCGAATTTAAGTAACAGGCTGTTTTCCTCAGGAACGCAATTGAAACACCATGCATAATTGGGAGCTGAAGGATCCAGATTGCAGACCTCCTTCATCCACTTTCCACCCCACGGCCCCGGGTCAAAAAAGGGAACAACACTAAATGGGCGGTTAACAGCAATTTCAAGACCTTCCATGATGGCTATTCCTTCAACCATTTTGGGTTGGCCAATCTTGTTTGTGTCGAGTAAAAAATCCCACCTGTCAAACAGCGTTTTTTTCAAGCGGTCGCATACCCGCCAGTCTACAAAAAAACCTTGTTTATAAAGCGGCATCCAATCGGTGTTGTCACGGTTCTTTACCCCCAGATTATCGACCAGATGTTTGCGCATTCGTAACTGAATTTCCCAACGGGCCATATCGGCATAAACGAGCAAATCGGGTTTGGGAAAAAGCAATGCTGCACCGTATCCGTAAATCAGGATTACCCCCTCTTCAATTGCCTCAATCTCATCCTGAATTTTCGTTATTTTAAGAGGATCGAAGAAGGAATCCATCGTTAATCGGGTTAGAAATCCAAAGATGCGGTCGTTTGTTACATCCTGAAAAACCAGTTTTTTTACCTCTTCTTCGGTCAGCATGAACTCTGCTGTGTCAATAAAATATGATGGTTTTATTCCATTTTTCAGATTCGCGGTAAGCTCTTCGTGAATGACACCCTGATAGGTTTCAATAACCAGGAGTTTTTTCTTCCCTTTCCCTTCGGAAAGTTTATTGTTCAGGCAACTACAAATCGAATCCCAACCATTTTCAACGTGATAGAGATCATTTTTTACTTCTACAACGGGAAGATTATTGAATTTTGAAGAGGATTTTAAATACTTCTTTGTCATTTTATATTAATGAATTATCTGGTGAATTCCTTTTCAAGTTCCTCAAGTGTTTTTCCCTTGGTTTCGGGAACATACCGCCACACATACAACATATTGGCCAGACATATTATAGCGAAGATCAAGAAGGTGATCCCGCCGCTCAATCTTTCGAGCATAATCGGAAATGTAATAGTGACGATTGTACAGGCTATCCAAAGTGCAACAATGGCCACCGACATCCCTTTGCTGCGCAGCCTGTTAGGGAATAATTCTGCGACAACAACCCAGACAGCGGGTCCCAAAGAGGCGCTAAAGCATGCGATATATCCTAGGATAAACACCAGAACCATAATGCCTGAGGTTTGCTTCATAAAATACAAAGCAGAAAGTCCAAAAAGCATCGACATCATTCCGGCAGAACCATAAATGAGCATTAGTTTACGGCCAAAGCGATCGATCAGTGCCATTGCCAACAAGGTAAAGACAACGTTGGTGCAACCGATGGCAATGGTTTGCAGTAAAGCAGCGCCATTTGAATCCCCAACATTCGCGAAAATTTTGGGCGCATAGTACATGATGGTATTTATTCCTGTTATCTGCTGAAAAACTGCAAGAATTATTCCAATAAACAGGAGTGGGCGGATTTTAGGCGCTAACAGATCACGAAATACCGATTCCTGGTGAATTTTCAGCGTCTCTTCAATTTCCAACAATTCGGTGTGTGCATCTTCCTCCCCTGAAGTTTTAATTAAAACGTTGAGTGCCTCCGCGTTTCGCTGGCGCGCAACCAACCAGCGAGGACTCTCCGGAACCAGAAGCAGACTAAAAAAGAGTAATACCGCAGGTGCAGCCATCACCAGCAGCATCCATCGCCAGTTGTTTACACCACTCTCAACCAGCAGATAGTTGCTGAAAAACGCGATGAGGATCCCGATGACAATGGCAAGCTGGTTTAATGATACCAGTGAGCCACGGTACTTTGCCGGTGCCAGCTCTGCAATGTACATGGGAGAAAGAATTGAAGCAACTCCAACAGCTACTCCTCCTAAAATTCGTGCCGCTACAAAATAAAGAAGCGAGTGAGCAGAAGCACTTCCAATAGCTGAAATAAAAAATAACAGCGCAGCAAACATAAGAACCTTTTTTCTACCGAAATGGTCGCCCGCTTTTCCGGCCAGAAAAACTCCTGCAATACAACCAAACAGCAAACTACTTACGGTCCAGCCGAGGCCGGTCTCCGTCAGCCCAAAATAAGGCTGGATGAAATTGATGGTTCCCGATATTACGGCGGTATCAAATCCAAATAAAAGTCCGCCAAGTGCTGCAACTACGGATATCAGAATAACGTATGCTTTCACTAGTGTCTATTAATTTATGTTAAAAAGCATCGAACTCCAATTGCAGCTGCC
>JBAXOA010000205.1:0-4681 GCA_037133495.1 Mariniphaga sp.
TGGTGCAATAAAAAAGTTAAATATATTACCATTAATTGAGCATCACAAACATTTAACAGGAGTTGAAAGTTTGTTGGATGAGGAGATATTCGAAAATGTTAAGATAGGAGTATTTGGTGAAATATACTGGGAAAATATAGTTAAGACTGAGTATGATGGACAAGTATTATCCTGGAATTATGACATTTCACCTGAATTTGCATATCAAAACTCAACACTTTAAATTGGGTGTTTCTTCGATTGTCGTTCAACAATTGATTGAAAAAGACATTAAACCGGGCATCTGCCAGGTTGCCGACGATGTAGCTTTATCAACCAATGAATTGATCCGCTTAATGGCAATTTCACAAAACAAAAAAGCGAAGATATGGAATATTCCTGTTCCTTTTATCAACGCCATCGCCCGGCTAGGTGATCTACTTTATCTCCCTTTAAACAGCGAACGGTTAAAAAAATTAACGGAATCCTATGTTGTCTCCAATCAAAAGCTTAAAAATGCATTGAGCATTGACGAAATGCCTGTTGCGGCTAAAGACGGATTAAGAAAGACGTTTGAATCGTTTAAGGGATAGAACACAGATGACACTGATGGTACGGATGACCACTGATTTTCAAATTATTTTTCGCCTATTAGTGCATGAGGAACTCCAAAATTGGAATTGATTTTTTTAACTTTACAAAAGCTCATATTAAAAACAACAGATTATGGATATTCCAGCTTTAAAACTTGATTTAGTTCAAAAAATCTTAAACACAAAAAATCCTTCTCTTCTTAATAAAATTAATACAATTCTAAAAAAAGAGGTAGAAAAAGATTGGTGGGATCAATTGCCATTTGAGGTACAAGATTCAATAATTGAAGGCATTCACGATATTGAAGATGGGAAAGTATTCACGCATGATCAGGTAATTCAGGAAGCTAAACAAAAATATGGATTCTGATACCGATCGAAGAAGTGTAACAGTCCAATCTTCGCTCACTCGATTGGCCTTAACATTTCTATTCATCGGTATTATACAAAAATGACTTTGGACAGATTTGAAATTGCACTTGATATAATATGAAGATTATTTGGTCAGAAAGGGCAAAGCTTACTTTTTTAAAAGTTCTTGATTATCTGAATGAAAATTGGACAAAAAAGGAAGTTATTCAATTTAATCAGAGAACTCAAATCACTTTAAATGCCATTCAGAAAAATCCAAGAATATTTCCTGTTTCAATAAAAAATAAAGAAGTTCGAAAAGCTATTGTCGATAAAAACAACACATTCTATTACAAAATAGACTTTTACCAACAAGAAATTCACTTATTAACCTTTTTTGATTGCAGACAAGATCCCAAGACGTTAATCTTTAATAACAAGTAAATAGCCGTAAAATATTTACTTCACACAAAATAGAATAATCTGCCACATCCATTTAAAATTACTCTAATTCATCGCCCAGTTAGCTTTTATGTTATAATTGCCATTAAACTGCAGTTTCAACGTTCCAATAAAATCAACTTGCCCCAAATTCCATGTACCAATTTTTCTTCAAACGCTTTTTCAGCATTTTGCTGGCATTAATTGCAATAACAATTCTCTCGCCCCTGCTTATCCCGGTTTGTATCGGTTTGTTATTAACAGGAGAACACTATGTCTTTTATTTTCAAAACCGGATCGGTTATAAGAATAAGCATTTTAGAATCTGGAAATTTGCAACCATGTTAAAAGCCAGTCCAACTTTGGGCGCAGGTCTTTATACTACCAAAAATGATCCCCGCATACTGCCAATGGGTGGATTTCTTAGACACTCAAAAATAAATGAGTTACCTCAATTAATCAATGTCCTGATTGGTGATATGAGCATCGTTGGTCCCCGACCCCTTGTTGACAAGACATTTGCCCCCTATCCGGATCATGTAAAATCTGTAATTTATAATGTAAAGCCAGGTCTAACCGGAATCGGTTCTATCGTCTTCCGTAATGAAGCACAATTGTTGTCCGACACAAAAATGTCCCTGGATGATTTTTATCAGAAACATATTTCACCTTACAAAGGAGAACTGGAACTTTGGTATCAAAAACACCTATCCTTGTATACCGACTTAATGCTTATTTTTCCTCACTGCATACACGTTGATCGCCCCAAAAAATAATTTAGTTTACAAGGTCTTTAAAGATTTACCTCAGAGACCGGAAGAGTTGAAATAGAATTAAAAATAATTTGAAGGTTTGGCGATTTGAATATAACGCCAAAACTTACTCCTGATTCAAAATTGAAATAACTCCTGAATACCACCTATGCAAATCAAAAAAGCCTTAATTACTGCCGCAGGAGCCGATCAGCGTAAACTGGCGATGCAAACGCTTGTGGATCGTGATGGGAATCGGAAAACTGTTCTTGAAATACTGATCGAAGAAGCCAGGCTGGCTGGTGTTGAGCGAATAGGGGGTAAGCATTCGGTAAACCGCGTCGTGTTTTGCTGAAAAATCGAGTTACACTTTCAAAGTGTATCCTCATGAAATGGAACAAATAGAAACCTTACAACAAGTGTTTGAATTCAGCATATCAATAGAATTAGATGAATCCATTTAGCTACTGAACTGTTGTAAGGGGTGATTTTTTTTACGATCGTAAAGAAGAATGCGAACGTATTGTGACGACTTTGTCGGGCGAGAACGTACTTATTTTATAAGCGACCCATTTTTTAAGCGGTTTTTACAAAATTACGCTTCGTAGCGTAACGCCTTGAAGCGTAATTAAAGATGAACATACTCATCACCGGAATCTACGGTTTTATAGGAAGTAGCTTGGTTGCTTCCCTGAAAAATCAGCACACAATTTATGGTTTAGATGCTTAGAACACGGATCCGCCAGTGGGCGGACAAGTAATACAGATGGGACGGATGAACACGACTTGTCCCGATAAATCGGGAGATAAAAAATTATTTTAAAATCCGTATAATCAGTGTCACTTGTCCGCCCACTGGCGGATCAGTGTTCGAATTGTTATCTTTGTATAAAAATAAAGCAAAATGAATGCAATAAATTTCAAAGTGTATCCTCACGACCGAGAACAAATAGAAGCGATTAAGACGGTATTTAAAGCCTTGAAAATCAAGTTTGAAGTTGAAGAAGAAAAATCTTACAACCCTGAGTTTGTAGAGCGAGTTCTTTTGGCCAAAGGAGAAATCAAACAGGGAAAAGGTGTCAAAATAGCCACCAAAGATTTATGGAAATAGTATATTGAAAATAATAGTATAGAAATTGAAACTGCCAGAGGACACTATTGATTTTTTTTAATTCAAGACCTGAAAGGATGAACATACTCATCACCGGAATCCATGGTTTTATCGGAAGCAATATCGTTCCCAGACTAAACCAACAGCATACTATTTACGGCTTGGATGCATAGAACACGCCCGCCTGCCGCGGGCAGGGATACTTCGACAGACTCAGTACAAGTAACACGGATGGGACACCCGCCCCGCCAGTTCGGCAGGCAGGCTGCGTCGGGCAGGGATGAACACGGAAGGGAATGATAAATGATGAATGATGAATGATGAAAAAATCCGTGAAGATCCCCGCCTGCATCGGGCAGGAGTTTAATCAGTGTCATCAGTGTTCGAACAGAAATATATTATGGAATATCTTCATCACGACAAAACGGAAAAGATTATTCAGGCCTTTTTAAAAGTGTATTGAGAATAAAGCAGCGGAAGCATTGGTAGAAGAAAACGAGTTCCAATTGATCAATAGCCAGCTATGAGCAATAAACATTGAAATTCTTTTTATAACTTTGTAAAAACTAAAAGCAAATGGAAACATTAAAGATAAATATTATCAATCAAGAAGCATTGGCCATTTTAATAGGAATGGAGCAAGCAGGCTTAATTATGCTCCCTAAAAAAGAGGTTAAGAATAAAAATCTATCGAGACAACTAAGAGGGGCGATCTCAAGTTCCCGGGCAAAAGAAATGATTGAAACCATCGAAAAAGAAAGAGCAGAATGGGACGAAAGATATTAATCGACACAAATATTGCAATTGGATATATTGGAAGCCGTTTGAGCGCCAAAACCATGAACAGACTGGACACTATTTTCGATGCTGAATACCACATTTCCGTGATCAATAAAATTGAACTTCTTGGCTTCCCTAACCTTGACAAAAACGAAGAAAATAAATTTAATTTGCTAATCAATCATTCCATTCTACATCCAATTGATAATAAAATCATTGAAGAAACAATATCAATCAGGAAAGGGCATAAAATTAAGCTTCCCGATGCAATAATTGCTGCAACCTGTTTGGTAAGTGGATTGGATATCCTAACCCTTAATATAAAAGATTTCGAAAATATTGATGGACTAAAGGTAATCGAGCCCGAAACTATATAACCGATTCACAACAAGAAATTACCAACTGTTAGTTTTACAGGGCAACGCCCTTCGACCATACTCAGGGCAACGCGGCTCAGCACGAGTGACACAAATAAAAAAGATCAGTGTAAATCTGTTTGATCCGTGTTATCAGTGTGCCAAAATAAATAATCATGAACATTCTCATCACCGGAATCTACGGCTTTGTAGGAAGCAGTTTAGTTGCTGCCCTTAAAAGACAGCACCACATTTATGGTTTAGATGCATAGAACACGCCCGCCTGCCGCGGGCAGGGATACTTCGACAGACTCAGTA
>JBAXOA010000206.1:0-4673 GCA_037133495.1 Mariniphaga sp.
TTGAAGGAGGATCTCCTTCTCTTTCTTTTCCACCCTGATTTTATCAAAATTCTGCGGACTCCCTTTTTTCAGAACAAGGTCAAAGGATCCTCCTGCGGGCATATCTGCCATCAGGTTTAAAATGGCTTTCGTCTTTCCGTCGGCAGATTTCTCAACACCGGAGAATTGGAAAGGGAGTTGTTTGCCCGATTTCTGGTCTGCTAAAATCAGCTCTTCGAGGGCAATTTTTTCTTCAAAGATGACAGGATAGCTTAACAAGGTATTTGGCCACCAGTAAAATTCGTGGTGCAAATGATCTTCGAATTTTATCTCAGCTTTCCCCGAACGGAAAATAACAGGTTTATTACCGATGGCAAATAATTGCCCTGCCAAAACCATCAAAACCCAAACAAGTGATCTGCCTTTTGTAAATAAGTCCATTGTGTTGTTTTTTTCAGACAATGATTGTATGTAATATTCTCTCTAAGTAATCAGAATGATTTAGTATCGTATTTAAATCTTTATAAATTACAGATAATCAATAATAAAGACTCTAATTAACTGAGCATTATTAATTATTTTTTACTTAAAAACATCTTCTCAATTTACTTCTCGAATCCAAATTCAAGTTCGTTGGCCCAGTGTTCTTTCCATGAAGCGTGGAATGCGCGCGAATTTCTCTTCGAAATGCTTCGGTCACGGGCCAGCTCCATGCAACTTCCACGGCTCCCGTCATCGTTGATTCTGAAGGAGAATTTAATGGTTTGACCCCCATCCAGTGCCTTTTTAACATCCGGTAATTCGCTCCAGGGTATCGCACATTCGGTAATCCGGGTATTTCCTTCATGAACAATGGCCAGCTTGCCCTTCTTCACTGCTCCATCCAAT
Source organism: Mariniphaga sp. (assembly GCA_037133495.1). Taxonomy (GTDB): domain Bacteria; phylum Bacteroidota; class Bacteroidia; order Bacteroidales; family Prolixibacteraceae; genus JAAFHB01. The sequence continues at coordinate 868 of JBAXOA010000206.1, forward strand.
GGTGACTTTGGCTGACGCGGATAAAAATGCTTTTCGGTCATGCCGGGGACGAGCAGTCGCCAGATCTCGGTCCCGCCCCCAAATTCGGGTGCCACTTGATTGAGCGCATATTCGTAATCGGTGCATTTGTACCCGATGTACCGGGGCATGGTTCCTCTCGAGGTCGAGCCATATCCGTCTTTTCCAATCGGGATCACATTAAAAGCAATCTGCACATTATCGGTACTAGAACCCCGTCCTCCGCTGTTGTCGGGCAGGATAGGATCTTTGCGGTAGGTGTAATGACGAACCCCCTCTGGCCATGTAAGCGGAACCAGAACATTTGAGTCGATCGCCGAGGCAGTAATCGATCCCGGCAACGAAGGTGGAGCGCCAAAAATCCAATAACCGGTTTTACCGTAAACCCCTTTCCAGTTTCCTTTCGTGTCAAAGTCTTCCCGAACAACCTGGGCAGTTTTCTTACCTTGTGGCTGCTCTGTTGTTGCGTCAAAGAAAATTCCTGCCAGTTTAACACTGTAATACCAGGTGCCTCTAAACGTAACACTTACATTGCCTGACAATTTACAAACCAGGTAACTTCCGTCCCAAAGTTTGGTGCATGCCTGTGCAACGAGTAATTTTTTACTTTCGGTATCGCGGATTTCAACATCAATCCTGCCTGATTTGATGTTTGGGAGATAAAATGCTACCTGTGTAAACTGATCGGAAGGTAAATGAAGGTTTACCCCAAATCCTTGGTTGTTTTGATCGGGTTCCCAGTAATGCATCAGCCGGCCTGACCCTTCAGGATTTTGTAATGCACTCTGATCATTCGCGTTGGCGTTTTGAAACCCATCCTTTTTCATAAAGGAGAGTTTGCTATTTATTTGCCACGAAAGATCGGGATAGAAAAAGTCATCGTCGTTACGGGTTTCAAACCGGTACGTACCCGGCGAAGGGGTGCTGTCAGCCGCCTTCGCGGCAAAATAGAAGTAGTGATCGTCGTAACCCAGGTAACCACTGGCCATCCCTTCCGATTTGGTGTCAAACTTCGCAAAAGGAAACCAGGCGGCCTCCGTAACTGTAAGGCTGGCTTTGCCGGCGGTCACCGTTTGAGGGATGCATTTCTCCCATTCATTGAGTATTCCGTCGATCTGAGGAGTCATTTTTGTAATCAGATTGACATGCATGTTCTCTTCATGAAATGCTTTGCCATCGTTCGCGGCATCAAATGTTACTTGCAGAGGATAGGAATTATCGGGGGAGGATTTGCCGCCAATTACCTGAACAGGGATGTTTTTAGTTTCGTTCGGTTGAAGCAGCACATTTTCCGGAGCCTTTACTGTCAGATCGCCTAATTTTAGTCGGAGGGCCCCCGTCACCGGACGGTTGAGGATATTCGTGAGCTGCAACACCATCACAGGTTTTTGTTCAATGCGGCCGGTCATGTCTTTTGCAATGATCTCGACTGGTTCATACCCTTCAATCCTCCCTTTTTTTAAGGCGGCAGTCAATCGGGCAAATGAACCTTTGGTGCCATCTGTTCTCAGATAATATCCCTGAAAGGAGAGCGGTATTTCAATTTTGTCTCCCTTGGCAACAACAGGATTGCCGTAAAAATCGTACAGTAAGAAAGAAGGATCCCTTTGAATGGTCATTTTACCTCCTGTTAACGCCTTGTATTGAGCAAGTTGCTGATTTAGTTTATCTCTTTCGGGGGAATCCGAAGCCAACTGCTTTATCTTATTTCTAATCTCTTCTTTTTCAGCAGCTTCATTTGTTCCTCTCACACTGCGGAAAAGAACATTTTCGGCTCCAAATGCCTCACCAATGTCGCCAATAACGACTACGGTTCCGTCATCGGGATTGTGCTGATAGCCATTAAAGCACATGATCCACGGAAGACCATTCTTAAACAGCAACTCGCTAAAATCGCGTTCGCCCACCATGTGCTGAACGTTGCCCATCGCAGCAGCCGGCGACCATACACACGGAATTGCATTGATTTCTTTTTTACCCTCTGCCGTACGAATGGGTTGTTTTAATTTTCCACCGGTGTGCGGATAGGTGATCATGTATCCGCCAAAAATCCCCATCGAGCGGTCGTATCCTGCCGACCGGTTCGTTGCAACCACCGTGCCGATCCGGTCATCGGTATTTCCAACCCAGCTTTCGGTATCCCAGATCAATACTCTCCCCTTGTGATCCTTGCGGTTGATCCACTGAGGATAAAGAGAGGACGATTCCATCCCCTGATAATGTATGGAGAGGAAATCGAATATTGGGAGGAACTTCAAAGTCCCGTCGCTAAACAATTTATCCCAGGCATTTGATTTGGAGTCGCAGCCACCAATCAATACATCGACCCCCTCTTTGCGGGCTGCGATCACTCCATTGGCCATCGAGGTATAGATTTCGCGGTAGCGGAGCATATCTGCCTGCCAGCCAGAGATGGAAATACCTTCCCAGGGCTCATTCCAGAGGTGAACGCCTGTTACACAACCTTTTGGCCAGCCATTTCCAGTACAAATATTTTTCACAAACTGCTGAAAATCAAGGTCGAATTTTGGAAGCCAGACATAATCCTGTTTGGTTTTCAGAAAAACTCCTTTTTCATCGAGGTGTGGCCGGGTGGTGCCCAGCGGATGCATTGCCGAATCCGAACGGCCCATGAACATTAGCAACACGGTGATATTCTTCTCCTTGTATTCCTTCAGTTTTTGGTCGAGTTTTGCCATTTCGGCCGCATAATCGCGGTGGTTGGTTGGCGTATAGGTGACTCCCAGACGGATGGCCTGCACACCAATCCGACTCAGAAAATCAACTCCGATATCATCAAGCGCTTGTTTTGGATACTGGATGGCCGTCGGATTGGGTTTAAAAGTCCTTACAACGCTGGTTGCTATCCGGCGACCATGCTTCCCTAAATCGAAAACAACGGCATAACCTCCGAAAGTTTCAGGCAGATCGGGCTGCAAATATATGTCGGTAAAACCATTTGCCGTAACAGCTATTTTTACTGGAATCGACTGTATATCTGCTATCTTAAACATTTCTGGCAGCCATAAATCGTTGGGAATTCCCTTCGAACCGTAGCGGATTACTTCAACCTTTCCATCCACGTCGATCGGATTTCCGGTATTGTTGACCACTTGAAAGGTGAATCCGGCCTTCTCACCCGGCCAAAAGAGGTTCGCAGGGGAGGATGTTTTGATGCAATAAACGTTGAAATCGTATGACCGTTCATTGTTTTTTACATTCAACACCGACTCGTAATGAACCCATGCCTCGGGAGTGTTCATCTGTCCGCTGAGGTTCTGGAGCAAAAAGAGGCAAATCACGAATAGTGGTAATGACCTGATATTCAAATAGTTATAACTCATTGATTCACTTATAGTTACATTGTTAATTATCAATTACTTATCACTATGCCATCCAACTTATTTCCTGCACCTATTCAGGATAATAGATTCCGGCACGGTTAACTGAATTATCGGTTTCGCTCCACGTGGCAGGGACCCTTCTGAATTTTTCGCCCGGTTTCGGATTGAAATTAAGCCAGTTGTCGGGATCGGTGTCTGAAGCAATACACATGGCGCTCTCTCCGTTACCGTTTACTGCAGCAACCGCGTAGTCATAAATCTCTTTGGAGGCTGTGGGATGATCGGTAAACTGTGTTTCTTTTCCTTTGTAGATTACCTGGTATTTTCCTGAACCTTTAGTTTTTCTAAATAGTTTGTAATCAGTACATCCGAGCACTTTTCCCCATGTTACTCCAATTTTACCGGGTTCGATGGTCAGTTTCAGGCCGTCGGGATAATGAGGTT
>JBAXOA010000207.1:0-4644 GCA_037133495.1 Mariniphaga sp.
GAGTAGGGAAGTGGGAATTGGGAAGACCAGAGACGGAAGTGGAAGTGGGAAGTGGGAAGTGGGAAGTGGGAAGTGGGAGAAGGGAAGTGGGAATTGGGAAGCCGGCAACGGATGGAAATGGAAACCCTGAACCCTGAACCCTGAACCCGGAAAATCACCTTACCTTCTTCGCAGTATCCCCCATGACGTTAGCAGGATACAGGAATTCATATTGGCTTTCACGAAGACATTGGAATGCAAAAAAAAAGTCCGGCTTTAGGGGCCGGGCTTCTCACTTCTACTTCCAAACTATCTGTTTACATTTACTACAAGCACCTTCGATAAACTCCAGAATACTTTAGGGTTGATGATAATAAGGCTGTCGGATGCATTCTTGCCTGTCATCCGATAGGATGATTTGGGATGTGAACTTAAAACGGTAGCCTTATCTTTCATGATAGGCAGCACATTAAAGTGGGTAATATCAACGCGGGTAAAATAACTCTTATCCATTTCGGGCGCGAGATCTTTCGACCTTCCAAGACCGATAAATCCGCCGGCTTTGGTAATGATTTTCTTTTCTTTCAGGTAATAGGTGGTTCCAATTACATAATAGGCGGTATTGAGTTCGGCGGTACGGTCATCAATTACCTGTTGCCTTTGTTTGTTCTGAGTACTCAGGTTATCCACATTGGCATTTAAATCACCTACCTTGGTGGTTAAATCGGTTACCTGCACATTTACCTTAGCCAGATCAATTTTAAGCTGGGCAATCTGTGCATCTTTCTCCTCGATTTGTTTGTTCAGGTTTTCAACCATTTTTTCCAGCTGAACTGAATGGACGCCCGACTTATTCAGTTTCGAACGCAGGGAATTAACCATGGCGCGGTTGTCCTGCTGTAGTTTGTAGATAAGATTGATATCGCTGTTAATCTGATCTTTCGACCTGGCCTTAACTTCTGAACTTCCATCAACAGCTTTGCTGATGATTTTCTCTTTCATTTTAATGGAATCAAGATTTGACTGAATGTCGTTAAATGCGTTTACAAAGTCAATAACCGTGGAGTCTTTAACTGAGTTGATGGATACCAGGCTGTCGTTTTTTGCCTTCAACATGGCGATTTCCGCGTTTTTCTGATTGCAACCGGTAGCCAGCATTAGAACTGGAAATACCAAAGCGAAGAGTACTTTTTTCATAACTTTTATTTTAATTGGTTTGTTGGGTTAAGTATGTTGAGTGGTTAATATCTGTAAAATAAATGTCATTTCAATTCCCGGAAACACCTCATTTATTTTGAGCAAAATTACACCCCATGTTACGGCCAATCATTACACAATACTGTTTATGATTTACATAATTCACATATTATCAACAACATTTTAAAGTAAAAGCCAGGACGTACTTTTTAGTCGCGTCCTGGTTATTAAAGCAACAGCCGGTTTTGGGCCGGCTGTTTCCTTCTGGAAAGTAAGAAATTAATTTAGGAAGAGACTGAGGTTAAGGTTGAGGCTGAGGTTAAGGTTGAGGTTAAGGCTAAGGTTAAGGTTAAGGTTAAGGTTGAGGTTGAGGCTAAGGCTGAGGTTAAGATTGATCTTAGCGCTGCTTTGTCTTCATCTCAACTTATTCGAAAAACGGGATAAAATCATGATGCTGGCACATGGAACCCGGAACCCGGAATGTCACTTTTTATCCCTTGTGCAGAATAAGCTATTTAACCTCTATCTGTTTCATCGGCTTTGGTTTGGCTTCCTCTTTCTTGGGGATATTCACACGGAGTATCCCGTTTTCGTACTTCGCGCTGATCTGATCGGTTTCCACCATGGCAGGCAAGGTAAATGAACGAATGAACGACTGGTAACTGAACTCACGACGGCTTACTATTTTCCCGGCATCGGCATGGGTTTCTGACTGTTTTTCGGAAGAAATGGTCAGCAGATTCTGGTTCAGTTCTATTTTGAAGTCTTCTTTCTGCATTCCGGGCGCAGCCATTTCCACATCAAATCCGCTTTCGGTTTCCCTGATATTTACCGAAGGAATAGTAGTATTGGTAGTGGAATAGTTTTGAATCGCCCAGTCATACCAGTCACGGTTCATGAAATCATTGAAAAAGTGCGACCATGAGGGCAGGTAATTTTCTCTTTTAATGAGTGACATAACAACCTCCTTTTTAAAAGTTTAACATTTTGTTTTGAATTAACCGGCAGCCGGAATTCCAAACAAAATGCCAGAGTCATTAGTCAGATAGCTCAACTGTCATATCGTTCTGTTTATGTGCGTTATATACTAAATTAAGTCTAATAAGCAATGTCAGATTGACAGCCGTTATGAACAAATTGACAGTGACTTAGGGTGAGGTTAAGGTTGAGATTGAGGTTAAGGTTAAGGTTAAGGTTAAGGCTGAGGTTAAGGTTAAGGTTAAGGTTGAGATGGGAAGATGCTTTATATGAATTATTATCTATACTAAAACTGGAATAATAACCCGAATGCGGAACCCGGAACCTCATATACGGAATCCTAAACCTTATACACGGAACCCGGAGCATGTATACCGGTACCTGAAACGAAACTATTGGCCCCTTCCGAAGTATGCTATTTTATGAAATTAAGTGATGACCTGATGAATAAAATATCTTTCAGGCCTGGCTTGGAATGAACTTATTATATGCCGCAGTTTGTTTTTCTCCCTGTGAGATTATCGGGCCGGTGTTTTCGTCATCTTCTGTACCTTGCCGAAAGGCACGGTAATTCCCAGCCAGGGCAGGGCTACATTCGAACCGCTGTTCAATGGGATAATCAGGCCGTAATCTATTCCGGCGGATTGATGAATCAGTGTTCTGCCGCCAATGGACATCATCGAAAACAGGTCATTCCCAAAGCCAATAAAATAATTTTCGCTCAGCAGGTAGGTGCTTCGCGATACACGCACCATTCCGCTTAAGTTTATCAGCGGGGTCTTGGCCCATTGGCCGCCAGCAAAGCCATAGCCCAGGCCGAAACTCAGGTTGTTATCCCTGTTTCCAAAGGTGGAAACGCCGTAAACAATCCCTATTCCTTTGGTATCGGCCCCGATTACGGTACCTATTATGGCTCCCGCGCCCAGGTTGAACTTATCCTTAACCACGGGAATAGAGAGCTTTGGTACAATCCATACCGGTGAAGGCAGTCCGCCCAGAAGGAAGAGGGGTATCATGCCGGCCCCTATCGAAAAATAGTCGGTTAGGCCCACACTGATCTGGTTATATAGCACCCATACATTCTGATAGTACGCTTCCCCGGCCTTAAGTCCATATCCGTTGGGAGACCAGAAATAACGGGTCGACTGAGGGTTGGGATACCAGTATTTTCCGGCCTTCATACTTTGGGCGTCAATCATATTCATATTCCTGATATCAGCCCGGGTAATGGTAATAGCGCCCAGTTGACTGGATTTAAAGTAAATCTTCAGGGAGTCCTGATGCATGATATTCCCGATATATTCGTTCCCATTCACCGTTTCAATCCGGTAAAGCATAGTGGAATCAGGATTATTCTGGGCGAAACTTTTGCCCGCTGCCAGAAGCAGCAGAAACAGGCATCCAAAGGTGATCATAATAGCTCTCATAACGCATTTATTTACAGGGTGATCAAAATGATGATTTCAATGGCGCAAAAACTAAGGCGTAAACAGGATCAGAGTATATGGCAGGTTGAATTTTCAGAGGGTAAACAGGTTTTGAGGGTATTTCTACAGGATTACGGGACTAAAACAGGTATTGAATTCAGGCTAAGCAGCAGGTAACAAAATCAGAATGGACTTCCGGATATTCAAAGGTAGCGAATAAAGTGGCCGGATCAAAATAATGCCAAAGAAAAAAGTTTCCAGGACAACAGAGTTACCTTGGAATTAATTAAACCATGCAAATGAAGGATTGTTTTTTTTGTCCCGGATTTTTAATCACGAAGGCGAATGCCCCATGCGAAAACCGGGTTTAGATTTAGATATTTGGTGGTGGAGATCAGATATTAATTTTTTCAGAGAAGGGAAATGAATTATAAATCCTATGCCGTATAAAGCCTTTCCTATGATATGGTAGATATGAAAGAAGAATAAAATGATCTTTAACGATACAAATAATTCCTGTTTTATTGTCAGGTCAGCTCAATTCCATTTTGGGCAGGCAGCTTTTTAGGGTATATATGCAAACCCAAATTGGGCATGCAGCTTTTTCGCCGGATTTATTAAATCCTAAATTGGGCAAATAACTTTTTCGACGGATTTGCCGAATCCCAAATTGGGCAAGTAACTTTCTACGCAGATTTGCCAAATCCCAAATTGGGCAAGTAACTTTCTATGCAGATTTGCCAAATCCCAAAATAGGCAAACAGCTTTTTCGCCGGAATTGCCAAATCCCAAAATGGGCAAATAGCTTTTTCGCCGGAATTGCCAAATCCCAAAATGGGCAAGCAGCTTTTTCGCCGGATTTGCCAAATCCCAAAATGGGCAAGCAGCTTTTTCGCTGGAATTGCCAAATCCCAAATCGGGCATGCAGCTTTTTCGCCGGATTTGCCAAATCCCAAATCGGGCAAGCAGCTTTTACGCTGGAATTGCCAAATCCCAAATCGGGCAAGCAGCTTTTTCGCCGGAATTGCCAAATCCCAAAATGGGCAAGCAGCTTTTTCGCCGG
>JBAXOA010000208.1:0-4640 GCA_037133495.1 Mariniphaga sp.
GGTGATCCTGTTCAGAGATAATGGCATGGAGGTTCTGCTGCTGAAAGGGATTGGCATTGCGGCCAATTATCCTGTGCCCTCACACCGGGAAAGCGGGGACCTCGATATTTTCCTTTACGGCGACCATGAAAAAGGAAATCAGTTAATAGAAAGTCTGGGAATTCCTGTGAACAGAGAAGGAAGCAAACATTCAACCTTTTTCTTCCAGGGTACTCCGGTCGAAAACCACCTCAGCTTTCTGGATATTGAATACTCCCAAACCAACAAAAACATCGAACTGCACCTGCACGAAATTCTCGCGGTGCAAGGCCACCAGACGATGTACATTGACGAGGTAGGGGTAAGAATTCCACCCCCCGACTTCACGGCATTGTTTCTGACCCGCCACGACATTACCCATTTTCTGGCTTCTGGAATAGTGCTAAGACACCTTTGCGATCTGTCGCTTTTTTTCAGCCGCAACGCCGATGCCATCAATTTTAAGGTGTTTTACAAAATATTGGAAGAAGAGTCGCAGCTAAAACTATTTGCTTCGTTCATTGATCTGGCTCAGCACTATCTCGGAATGCCGCTCGATTGTGTTCCCGTTTTGATGCCCGACGAAAATACCTCCAACAAAATATTTCTGGATACGCTCAACAACAGCTACAGAAAAATTGGATCAGAAGAAATCTTAAAATGGTGGGTACTGAAACGAAAGGCCGTTGGAGCCATACACTTGTTCCGATCAAAATGGAAATACAATCTGGTTGAAGATGGAATCTTTTATCAAAGAGTAATGGGATCACTTAGAGCTGCATTTAAGTAATTGTCAATTAAAAATGTTCAACGGTCATTATTATTGATATTCAATATTTAGTTTTACTTTTATGCACCGCAGGTGCTAAATATTATTAACCCCCAGTGTAGCTTGCGGAACTGGGGGAATGCGAACATAACGCGATAACAACCCCGAAGCGGGTTGAACATTCGTTTAAGATATAGATATTGAATCATTTAATTGGAATCATATTTTGAAACCAAAGCTGTCCTACCATATCGCCGGTCACTATATCGACCTCTTTTCATCAGAAACTGAACAGTTGAAAAGGATGCTACCCGGGTTTGCCCCTTTTTTCGTTGAGTACGAAAATCAGCAATTTGACGATCTGTCGCTGGCGTTTTTTGTGGAGGAGTCACTCGATGCTGAGGAAATCGAATCGGAAGAAGAGACAGTGTTGATCCATTCATTTGACATTGAAGATGGAGCATGTAGCCTATCCAGAGGAGCCAAAAAATACTATTTTACCATTCAAGACCGGAGAGGTGCTGTTTCGGATACTACTGAAAACAAATCCTTTTCACTCAAACTCGAGATGCAAACTGACTCGAAATCCATCAGGTGCCATTGTGTATCTCTGCGCTCGCTTCATCCCGGTCACCTGAAATTCTCACTTTGGATGGCTCTGGCATTTATTGGAATACCGCGGCAGACGGTTGCCTTGCATGCGTCGGTTGTAATTTACGCTAACCGTGCTGTGCTGGTTTTGGGCGAGTCGGGAACCGGGAAAAGTACTCATACAAAACTGTGGTTGCGCCATATTACCGGAAGTCGCCTCCTGAATGACGACAGTCCGGTCATCAGGATTGAATTGGATGAAAATAATCAGCCCGTGCCTTTTGTCTATGGTTCGCCCTGGAGCGGGAAAGGGCAATGTTACCTCAATGAACGATACCCGGTAGCTGCATTCGTCAGGCTTGAGCAGCATACAATCAATCAGGTTACGCGCCTCAGTAAACTGGGGGCATTTGGAGCATTGTTTCCCTCTTTCCCTCCGGCTCTGCTCAAAGATGAATACTATGAAGAAAAGATCTGCAACATCATTTCGACAGTGCTAAAGACAACTCCAGTATATGGCCTTCAGTGTCTTCCTGACAAATCGGCCGCAGAACTATTGAAAAACACTATTTTTCAGTAAGATGGTCAAGGGGAAAAAAATAATCGCCAATACAGCTGCGCTGAAGATCATTGAGGAGTATATCAATGCCGGTATATCGGTCAGACTGACCGTGCGTGGCAACAGCATGAGTCCGTTGCTGCTCGACGGACTTGATTCAGTCATGCTGCACCCTTGCATTGCGGCCGAACTAAAGCTTTACGACATTATCCTCTTTCGGTATAAAGATGGATTTATGTTGCACCGGATCATCCGGATCGAAAGGATTGCAGGCAAGGACCAGGGTTGCTCCATTACCACCAAAGGTGATGCCATGAGCCATAACGAGACCATTACCTCCGGGGATGTGATTGCAGTCGCATCACTTATCAAACAGCCGTTTTCCCGTAGGATTTACAGACAATTGGTTTATACAGGGATGAGAATTAAAATAAAATTGGCTCACATGCGGTTCAGTATCTAAATCCATTATAAATAAGTAGGATTATAGTAATATATTGTGATTTTTTGTTCTACTTTACATAAGCTAAGCTCTTTTAGAATCAATTCATCTTAATAATTGAATACATGGAACTTTTTACCCCAAACATTTTCAATGATTTACAGGCGATTACAGCCACTTATGATCCTCCCAAAATTGAAACTTTGGAAATAGCCGTTGAAAAAGGTTTCGCCGACTCAACCTCCGACTGGGGTACCGGCACGTGGTAGGGCAAGAGTGGATAGTTAAGAGTTAAGAGTTAAGAGTTAAGAGTGAAGAGTTAAAAGTGAATAGTTAAGAAGGAACAGTTAAAAGAGAATAGTTAAAAGAGAATAGTTAAGACGGAATAGTTAAAAACTACGAACAATGAAAACAATCAGATTTACAATATTTTCGATAATATTTGGTTTATTGGTATTGGTAATCGCCTGTAAAAAGGAGACCAATCCGGCAGCTGCTCCACAAACGGGCAGTAAAATTTCAGTCACCGGGCAGGATGCCGCCGCCGGCTTGAAGTCAACCCTTAGCGGGTTAACTGTAAACTGGGTAGCCAACACCGATATGATCGGCCTTTACTGCTCTCAGGCAGCCAGCAATGGTACAAATGCAGCATACACGGCAATAACCACGGGGGCAGCTTCATCTTTTACAGGAGCAATGACCTGGGGTACCTACACACATGATTTTTATGCCTATTATCCCTGGGTAGCCGGTTCGAATGCATCTACAGCTGTACCAATTACTTTATCAGCGACTCAAGAACAAACAGGGAATAACTACGACCACATCGGAGCACTTGATTTTACCGTGGCAAGAGCTTCCGCCTCGCCAGGAACCTCAGGTCAGCCGGTAGATGTCAACCTTAATTTCAAGCATGTATTTACTTTGCTGGAATTTGACCTTCAGCTTGCTTCCGGACAAAACTCCACCGATTTATCAAGTATTGAACTATATTCAACCGATGCCAAGCTTTCGCTTAACTACGGTAGAATTAATCTGACGCAGACTGCACCCACCGGAGACAACCCTTACACGATTGATGCTGTGGGAGGAACAAAAAAAGTAGCGTTAAATGTATCGGGCTGCACTTTAACGAGTGGATCTGTGACCCAAGCCTATATGATGATTTTGGCTGGAAATCAGGTTGGATCAACTTCCAGCGATATGACCATCAAAATTACTTCTGTAGCAGGGGTAACAGTGGTTGTTAAAACGGGGATAAATTTTGTGAGAGGCAAACGCTATACGATTGATTTAAGTGGGCTCACCTTTTCCCCAACGGTAACTGATGTGGAAACCAATGTCTATAATACGGTTACCATTGGCTCACAGGTCTGGACAGCCTCCAACCTGAAGACCTCCAAATACAGCAATGGTGATTTAGTAGGGACAACCATTACTGACGCAACATTGGATATTGCAAGCGAATTCAATCCAAAATATCAATGGGCATATTTAGCTATTGAAGGCAATGCAGCAACCTATGGCAGATTATATACATGGTTTGTGGTTACTGATTCCCGAAATATATGCCCTACAGGATGGCATGTGCCAAGCGATGCGGATTGGACCTCACTTTCTAACTATTTGGGAGGTGACCTTACGACTGCCGGCGGAAAGCTAAAGGAAACCGGGACGAGCCACTGGGCTGACCCTTTTGTGAACACAGGTGCCACTAACGAAGCCGGCTTTACAGCCCTTGGGGGTGGTTGCCGTATACCCGAAGGAGTATTCACAAATATTTATGATGGTGGTTATTGGTGGTCCTCTACTCAGTACAACTCTACAAATGCCTTGATCCGGGACATAAGCTACGTATTCAGCCAATTTCGCAGAGACAACTACAATAAGAATAGTGGGTACTCTGTTCGCTGTTTGCGGGATTAGTTGTGCGCAGAGGCTGATTCAGAGCGCAAAGGCACATTGCGCCAAACCAAATGTCTGAACTGTGATTGATGTGATGAAATGATTTGTGTGATGTTCATTGCGCAGAGGTTGCTGGAGAGGAATCATTTTCTTCATTTAACCAAGAAAATCACAGTTCAGACATTTTTCGCCAGCTGCCGATATTCGTTTTTCAATCCACTTGTCAGTGCCATCGACACGGCCTTTCAGGATCTATCAAGCCACCAATCAGTGCTGATATTCAACGATATTTGTGTTGAACGGACAGGGAAAAGGGGTACTGCACCCTTGCATTGCGGCCGAACTAAAGCCTTACG
>JBAXOA010000209.1:0-4623 GCA_037133495.1 Mariniphaga sp.
CGGAAGTGGCTGTATTCCAATCGCCTTTGCGAAAAATATTCCCGGAGCATCTGCCGAAGGATGGGATATCTCATCCGATGCGCTGGCAATTGCCAATGAAAATGCAGCGATAAACAATGTTGTGATTATCTTTCATCATGCCGATATTCTGAAGTCCGTTTTACCGGAAAACAAAAATAAATTCGATATTATAGTGAGTAATCCTCCCTATGTGACAATCGCTGAAAAACAGCTGATGCAAAAGAATGTACTTAATTACGAACCCCATACCGCTCTTTTTGTTCCTGACAACGATGCGCTGGTATTTTATCGGGCAATTGCAGATCTGGCGGTCAATCGGCTGAAACCAGGAGGGCATCTTTATTTTGAAATCAATGAGCGATACGGAAATGAGACTACTGAATTATTAGTCTCAAAGGGATTTATTAATATTATATTAAAAAAAGATATTAATGGAAAATCCCGTATGATAAAGGCAGAAATTCCCTGATTCTGCCTTGCGTGAAACAAGTATGTGTATCCTGAGATGAAATAGCCATTCGAAGAATATCACCAACTGAAATGAATGATGATTTTATCCAAAATAAACCATTTATTATTCCAGCCGGTCAGTCAGAACACAAACGGATTTAAATTGCTTCCTTCCGCCCTGCAATCCGAAGAGTTCAACCTTAACAATATAAATTCCAAATCCGGCCTTCTGCTGATTCTCTTTGGTACCATCCCATTCAATAATATCTTGATTTCCAATCATTTGATTATTAGCTAATCGTTTAATTTCAATTCCGGATTCATTATAAATCCTGATATTGGCCATCCAGCCTGAACCACCCGGAGAAAGCCTGATCAAGAAACGATCGTTTAAGCCATCGTCATTTGGGGAGAAAATTGCCGGTTCGAAAGCAACCATTTCAGATGCTTGTGAAATGAGCTCCATCGCTGAGTTACGGTAACCCGGGGTTGCAAATCCCACCGTTTTTGAGGCAGAATGCCAATTGGAAGGATCATCAGAAGCTCGCGAAAAACTATTTCTTTCCAAAGAAATCCCTTTCACATTGCTGATTAAAGGATGATGCATACTTTCGACATAATGAAATTCATCAATCACCGTCATCTCTTTATTTAAGAGTACCACCCAACCTTCATCAAGATTATAGGCAGGAAACTGCTGCATCCGGAATATGCAATCGGGACAATTTGAATAATAATTCGTTAGCAGTGCAGCACTGTCTGAAGTAAGTGCTGCATATTGAGCATCCAAAAGTAATTCACTTGTCCCGGAAAGCGGGTAACAAGACTTAATTATCCCTGTTTTATCACGAGAGGCGAGATAAAGTTCTTCCAGCTTCATCCGATGCCCAGAATAATTGTAGATCTCTACAAAATCGACTCCGCCAGGAAACGGATTAAAAAGAACTTCATTAATCAGTATATCGCCGGGTTTAGGAAGATAACACCAAAATTCCTGATGCTCCACAACCGATATATTACCACACTCATCTGTTAATCCACTAATTGTCAATTCATAATCTACACCATTTTTAATAGAACCGCTTGGAAAAAAGATGAAATATTTCAGGTTATCGCGTTCAAACCGAATACTATCCGGAATTGGGAGTGACGGGGAATATGAAAACAGATTAGTTGAGCTGCAGGATATATCCGGGATTTCAGAAATAAGGATCTCCAGCAAGGCCGGACTTTTGACAGTCACCTTATTAACCCTCGGCGGCGCATTATCCAAATTATTCCGAAAAACGGTATTAACACTGCCGGGTGTACCGCCCTCAGCCGCATTGGATGTTTCCCAGTTCGACAAAGCTCCGCATAATCTCATTGGATCGATGCGCTCAAGAGAATAACCACCTCCGGAAAATCCGGTTCGGTGCAACCCTGGTTTATAAGAGAACGAATCAATCAGGATTGTTGAAGAAGAATAAAGTTTTACGACAAATCCATCGTTGGCAAGAGTCAGACCCGAAACTTCGAGAGTGGAACCATACCTGTTCAAAACTGCGCTGCCACCCGTTCCGCATATGATTAAATATTCACCTGCTCCAACAACTTTATCCGGCAGCACTTTTTGCTTTCCGTTCATGTCCAGCCTCCAATTTTTGAGGCTGAATGGAAATCCTGAAGTATTTTTTAATTCAATATACTCAGCATCGGGCAGTTGAACTGTGGGAGTCGGATCGGCCATCAATTCATTAAAAACAATATCACCCAATTGAGCAGTTGGGATAAAGGTAAAATCATAACTGGCATTAACTAAGGGAATTCCTTCATTATCAGCCTGATTATTGATTGTCAAACTCAAATTAGAACTATTTAAATCCCCTAATTCAAGATATACGCCACACGAATCCCCGGATAATTTCTGAATGGACAGGACATTTACAGGTATCCCGGCCGATGTTTGAACTTTATAATTATCTGCGTTTAAAAGTGGTAGTGGTGCCATCTCTTCCGAGAACAAAACAAGAATCCGATTACGACCTGTTGGCTGTATGTCGTAAAGGGATGGAGCATTATTCTTAAGATCCATTGAAACATCATCAATCCAGAACTGCCCTCCGTGCGCCGTATTAAATTTAAAATAAGCGCCAATAGTACTGTAGAAAAAATTCATGCGTCGTTCAATTCCTGTTTTCTCATTTAACCAGTCATTTATCGCTCCATCCTTAAACCTTACTTTCCACAGTCCGAATTGATGCGTAACTTCGACCTCAAGTAACATACCCGCTTTCCATAAAAAATCTGTCTGAACGATCTCTTCTGCCGCAATGCCATTGTCCATCCGACAAAGTGAAAGCTTATTATCACCGCCAGTTAAATTGATGCCAATTGCGTACCCGTTAGCAGAAGGAAGATCAGACTTGTCGGATATCAGGTAAAAGCAGAGCTGCTCTGTGGCTCCAAAGATCCAATTGCCATTTTTGATTTTAAAATTCCAGGTCGTTGTGCCATTGTTAAAACCGGAAAGTGGAATCGTCCGATTGATAAAACTCGAACTCCTGATTCCGGTGATGTTGTGATGTAACGAATAATTGCCTTCCAGTGCAAACTGATTACTGATGTTCCAGGAAGTTGTATTTCCCCAGTTTCCCATCTCTCCGTTTTCGAAGTCATCTTTGAACAAAAGCTGACCGTAACTTTCAAATGAGGTAAAAAACAGCAAGTAAAAAATAAATCTGTAAATATTCTTGTCCATTTTTAATGAAATATTAAGAATATTGAATAATTTTGCCTTGTCAAACTTAGAGAAGTGTTCAAGTTTGGTTTGTACTATTAAAGTTAATCAATCTACAGCAGAAATGAAAGTAGCAATTGTTGGTATTAGTGGCGCGGTAGGACAAGAATTCCTGCGCGTTTTAGAAGAACGGAATTTCCCGCTTGACGAGCTAATCATCTTTGGTTCAGCACGCAGCACAGGAAGATCCTACACTTTCAGGGGTAAGAATTTGATTGTCAAAGAGCTTCAGCATAACGATGATTTTAAAGGGATTACCATTGCTCTGGTTTCGGCAGGTGCAGGGATCTCAAAAGAATATGCCGGTACGATTACCAAATTTGGGACGATCATGATCGACAACAGCAGTGCGTTTCGCATGGAAAACGATATTCCTCTGGTTGTGCCGGAAGTAAATGCTGCAGATGCAAAAAATATTCCCCGGCTGATAATTGCAAATCCTAACTGCACTACTATTCAGCTTGTTGTAGCACTGAAGCCTATCGAAGATCTGTCACATATTACCAGAGTTCATATTGCGACTTACCAAAGTGCAAGCGGTGCGGGTGCTTCAGGAATGGATGAATTGGAAGCCCAAACGAAACAGGTTGCCACCGGAGAAGAACCAACCGTTTCAAAATTTGCCTACCAATTGGTTCAAAATCTGATTCCGCATATCGATGTATTCACCGATAACGATTACACAAAGGAAGAGATGAAGATGTTTCATGAGACCCGTAAGATTATGCATTCCGACATCATGGTGAGTGCAACAGCTGTGCGTGTTCCTGTTTTACGGGCGCATTCTGAGGCTGTATGGGTTGAAACCCAACAGGAGATCACACTTGACCAGGCTAAAGCAGCTTTCGAAACTGCTCAGGGTGTAATTGTCATCGACAATCCTGCCCTGAAACAGTATCCAATGCCCCTGCATCTTGCCGGACGTGATGAGGTATTTGTCGGCAGAATCCGCAAGGACATTTCTAATCCCAAAGGGCTGGCTTTCTGGACTGTATCGGATCAGATCAAGAAAGGTGCTGCGCTTAATGCCGTTCAGATTGCTGAATATCTTATTAAAGAAGGTGTTGTGAAATAGGGGGAATGTAAATTAGTAAAATTATCAATGGGTCAATGGGAAGGCTGTTAGGCGATTAGGCTGTAGGCTGTTAGGCTGTAGGTTTTTAGGCGATTAGGCGATTAGGCTTTTAGGCTGTAGGTTTTTAGGCGATTAGGCTTTTAGTCCGTCAGCTGACGGATAGGCTCCTTTTCACTGTTAACTGTTAACTGTTAACTCTTAACTGTTAACTCTTAACTCTTCACTCTTAACTCTTCACTCTTAACTCTTAACTCTTAACTCTTAACTCTTAACTCTTAACTCTTAACTCTTAACTCTT
>JBAXOA010000210.1:0-4296 GCA_037133495.1 Mariniphaga sp.
TTCCATACATACTATAGCCTGACATTCCATCACCCCCTAAACGAAACGATTCGAAAGGAGAACGGAGATTTTTATTGTAATAACCAAGAAAACCGGTTTCATATTTTGAACGCAAAACCAGTTTGCTGTTAGGGCTGAGCGGCGTAAAAACATCACCTTTAAACACCCATTTATGGAATTCGATAAGACTATAGCGTTCTTCCGGAGTTAAAGTCTTGCTACTATAGTCTTTTTTCGAGAATAAAGAATAAGGTGGTGTAAACTGCACCATAAATGAGAAGTTTGAACCTCGCTTGGTATATAATGGATTGTCTGTAGAGTTACGTCCGAATACCGTTTTAAAACTCAAATTGTTCGATGTGCCATTTTGGAAGAAGAAATACTTCCAGTTTTCGAGAACGTAGAGCTGGTATGACAGTTCATGATAAACAGTGAAAAAGTCATCAGGCTTTTTTAAGCGATAACCCAGTCCTATAGAGCCGCCGATAACTCCCATCTGTTGAGTAATGACATAATTATAAGGATTGTAATAACCGCTGTTGCCGTAACCACTTCCATAGCTGCTGCCGTAACCACTTCCGTAGCCACTGCCATAACTGCTGCCATAATTTCCGGTATAATTATATGCCTGATCTCCACTTGTTTGTTTCGAATAATAGACAGAGAAAGTAAAGGAATTAGGCTTTTTACCGCCTAACCAAGGTTCTGTAAATGAAAAACTGTACGACTGATAATAGGTACCATTTGTTTGAGCCCGGAGTGAAAGCGACTGACCATCTCCTGTTGGAAGCGGCTTCCATGCTTTCTTATTAGTGATATTACGGACAGAAAAATTCGAGAATTTCAGTCCGACAGTACCTACGAACATACCGGCACCCCAACCGCCCGAAAGTTCAATCTGATCGTTGGCACGTTCCTCAAGTTCATAGTTGATATCTACAGTCCCGTCTTCCGGATGGGGAACAACATCGGGTTTAATGGTTTCAGGGTTAAAATGTCCCATTTGAGATAATTCTCTCACCGACCGAATAATATTTTCTTTACTGAAAAGCTGCCCGGGCTTGGTAAAAAGTTCACGGCGCGCCACATGCTCGTTAGTTTTGGTATTACCCTTGATTCCGATTTCGTTTATAGTAGCCTGAGTACCTTCGACCATTCTCATTTCAAAATCGATGGAATCACTTTCAACTTTCACCTCTACGGGATTCAGGTTATAAAAGAGATAACCGGTATTGAGATATTCGTTTGATACTGCATCGTCATCTTCAGTAAGTCTTTTGTCCAATAATTTCTGGTCAAAAATATCTCCCTTATTGATTCCTAAAACCCTGTTCAACTGAATATCAGTATAAACCGTATTTCCTACCCAACGGATATTTCTAAAATAGTATCTCTTTCCTTCCTCGATCCAATACCTCAGACGAACGGTATTTCTCAAGGTGTCTTTCACAATTGTATCCGCAACAATTATCGCATCGCGGTAGCCTTTTTCGTTGTATTTCTTAATCAGATTTAGCTTATCTTCTTCAAACTTATCTTCAAGGAATTTTTTGGAAGAAAAAAAGTTTCTGAGTTTCTTTGCCTTAGTTTTCTTCATAGAACCCTCCAGAACTTTTAAACTAAGGGATTTAGCTCCTATAAATTCGATCCCGCCAATCTTGACTTTTTCTTTCTTATTTACATTAATATCAAGTACTACCTGATTTTCTTTGGATGGATCATCGCGTTGGACAACATCAATGTCAGTATTGTAAAAACCTTTCGCCTGGAATATTCCCAATATCTGACGCTTGGCTGTGTTGATCAGATTATCGGTAACCTGCCCTCCTACGAGTAACATTACTTTCTTTTCGATATCCTCTTTTTCGCTCTTTGTTACTCCTTTATAGTTTTTCTGCGAAAGCCGTGGTCGTTCCTGTAAAAATATATCAAGCCAGATTTTGTTGCCAACTATTTTTGTTGCAGAAATTCTTACATCAGAAAAAAGACCCTGACGCCAATATTTCCTTAATGCGGAAGTGATTTGATCACCTGGCA
This sequence comes from Mariniphaga sp., assembly GCA_037133495.1. Lineage (GTDB taxonomy): Bacteria > Bacteroidota > Bacteroidia > Bacteroidales > Prolixibacteraceae > JAAFHB01. The sequence continues at coordinate 2,038 of JBAXOA010000210.1, forward strand.
CGGTGATTTCATCACCGATTGAGAAGCCCGACAGATTTTTGAGTACCTCGGTATCCAGAAACCGGATACCGCTGACTTCAACTCCTGCCAAAGAATACTTTTTCGCACTATCATAATGGATTGAAAAATTAGTACTATCGGCTACCACCTGGGAATAAAGGTTCAAACTACCTAGTAATACCAGGGAAAAAATTATAAATTTTTTGTACATTTTTAGCTTCTGATTTGTTCACTTGTTTTTCCAAATCTTCTCTCTCTACGCTGGAAATCGGCTATGGCTTCAAAAAGATTCTCCTGACGAAAATCGGGCCATAAAATGGGGGTAAAATAAAATTCACTGTAGGCAATCTGCCAAAGCAGGAAATTGCTGATCCGGTATTCGCCACTGGTTCTGATTAATAATTCAGGATCAGGAATCCCGAAAGTGGAAAGATGACTCATAAAAACAGCTTCATTGATTTGATTTTCTGCTATTTCACCACTTTGTACTTTGCGGACGATTTGTTTTGTAGTTTCAAGGATATCCCATCTTCCCGAATAACTCAAAGCAAGCACAAGATTCAGTCCGGTATTTGAAGAGGTTTGCTCAACTGCTTCGGTAAGTTTTAATTGAACATCGTGAGGTAAAGAAGCAAGGTTGCCGATGGCAAGCATTTTCACGTTCTTCTGGTTCAAATTATCGATTTCCTGAACAATTGCATTGATCAGCAACGACATAAGAGCATCGACTTCTACTTTAGGTCTTTCCCAATTCTCAGTGGAAAAAGCATATAAGGTAAGGTATTCAATTTCTAATACTCCTGCTCCTTCAACAATTGAGCGCACCGCGTCAACTCCCTGTGTGTGACCGTAAATCCTGTCATTTCCATGCAACTCTGCCCATCTGCCGTTGCCATCCATAATCACAGCAACATGACGGGGGATATAATTTTTCTTCAGTTCATCGATGACCATTTCCTATTTTTTGATCTTATCATAAATTGTGCAATTTCCCTTACTGCTCCACAACTGGAAAGTTAAAGAAACCGCAAGAGTAGCATACCAATCATTGTTATTCAACTGCGTATTGGCAACTTTATCCGGATAAACAAAGGTCGGATCGCTTGCAACGACAGCAGGATCGAACTGAAACCTTTTCGGATCATCCAGATTATCAATATTATCTGCAAAAGTTTTACGTACAATCACCTCAATGATACCTCCTAGTCGTTTTGTAATGTTAAACTTTAAACCTGCTCCAACCGGAATCGTAAGTGTTAAAACATCCGAATTATTCGTTTTTCTAAGATTCCCATCCAGATAAGGGCGGTAAAGCCCGCTCAATGGCAATGTTTCAACAGGTTCGAGAATATAAGACCCCACCCGGGAAGCTCTGGAGAAAAATCCACCCAGACCAACCTCAACAAACGGCGTAAAGGTCTCTTTCTTCATGCTCCCCAATTTATAATTACGAAAATTAAATTCAAACAAAGCCTCAACACTTTGAAAAGAACGGTTAAAATTATAAACATAATTAGGATCAGCGGGATACTCTTCCGGAATAACCCGGGGTCCCGATTGTCCAATATTTGTATTACTAAAGAAACCTTCAGCTTTCAGGTTTCCTGTAAAAAGCTGACCTCTTACCGCCAAACGCTTGTTAAAATTCCAGCGACCCAAAATTCCGACTACCGGAGTGATGGATTTGGAATAGTCAACATTCTCGATATCGCCCCAATAAGTTGCTGCTGCAACCTGTACACCTAAATCAGCCGTGTGCTGTGCGAAGGCACAATGACCTGATATGATTGCTATTATGACTACTATCAACTTTCTCATTTGTAACAATAATTGGTGAATTTATTCAAAATTGCCACATCAAAAATCATCATGTTTTCTCTAAAGGTTACAAAAGTAATAGATTAACCCTAATTTCCTTTTTTTAGAACACAATTTAACTGATAAAACAAAGGAATTCTATTCCAATCTCAAAATACAATTAATTCCGCTTATCGATTCCCCACATCAATTTATTCCGTAGTGTACTATAAAATGACTGATTATCAAACTGTAATACATTTATTGAGAAGTCAGCTTTGCTTAATCTCATCTCTATATCGGACCCGAATGCATCGGATCGTGAATCGAGTGATGCCATATAGCGTTCTCCCCGACCTTCGATCCTAAGCTTAATCTCCTCACTGTCAGGAACTACCACGGGACGAATCGCTAAATTATGAGGTGCGATAGGAACAATAATAAAATTTGCAGCTGTAGGTG
>JBAXOA010000211.1:0-4222 GCA_037133495.1 Mariniphaga sp.
ATACTGAACCAGCATGGCTGTCCGAAATGCATTGCCATTGCTGGAAAAAAGTGTGTCTGACACTTTTTTCACACTGTTGTAGATCGACTTGAAAACCGGGATATGGGTGAATAAGCGGTCCCACTGGGCCAGCCACCAGCGACCGGCCACGTTGGTGACCAGCGCGCCCGTCACCAGCAAGGCCAAAAACACCAGGACCACACCGAGACCCGGGATGCCGCGCAACTGGGTCACGAAACGCAAGGACGACTGCGGTGCCAGCGCCGACACGCCGGTCAGGAAACCGCCCAGAATGCCGTCGAGCAAGCCGACCAGCCAGAGCAAAACCCATAGCGTGATGGCAAGCGGCAACCAGACCAACAGACCGGTTAGCAGGTACTTCTTGATGGGCACGAGAATATCCAGGTTGTTTCCAGACGTGGGTCAGTGGCAGCTACAAGAACCACCACATGCACCCGAGGCCGCAGGCGCCGCAGCCTCGACCTTGGCAGGAGGCGCTGTTGCACCCTCAGCAGCCGGCTTGCTGCCTTCGGCACCGGCTCCAGCTGCCTCGGAACCGGTCTTCGCAACTGCCGAAGCGGCGGTGGCACCGCCCTTGAAGTCGGTCGCGTACCAGCCAGAGCCCTTGAGCTGAAAGCCGGCCGCCGTCAATTGCTTCTTGAAAGTAGCGGCAGCGCAGGCCGGACAGTCTGTCAGGAGAGGATCCGACATTTTCTGCAACACATCCTTGGCAAAGCCACAGGACTCACATTTGTACGCGTAAATTGGCATGGGAATAAGGCTTTGCGTTCAGGCTGCAAAGTCGTAAATTATAAGGTGTGACTCTCGCCAAGCTGCCGCTCGGGGCCAGGGGCTAGAAAAGGCGGATGCGGATGATGAGTTGCATCACGACCAGTCCGAGTACAAAGCCGACGGCACCATAAACCAGGATTTGCAACAGACGGTTGGTCCGCTTTTGCTCCAGCAGCAGTTGCGCCATGGGAGCCGCCGCGCCACTGCGGTGGTTTTGCAGAAAATCAAACAGGAGACGCGGCAATTCGGGCAGCATCTTGGCGTACAGCGGGGCTTCGTTGCGCAACTGATCCATGAGCTTTTTCGGCCCTACTTGATCAATCATCCATTGCTCCAGAAACGGTTTTGCCGTATTCCAGAGGTCCAGATCCGGATCGAGTTGGCGCCCCAGTCCTTCGATATTGAGAAGCGTCTTTTGCAGCAACACAAGCTGCGGCTGAATTTCAACGGAAAAACGCCGCGAGGTCTGAAACAAACGCATCAATACCAAACCAAGCGAAAAATCCTTCAGCGGACGGTCAAAGTAGGGTTCGCAAACTGAACGGATGGCCGATTCGAGTTCATCGACCCGGGTCGTCGCCGGTACCCAGCCCGACTCGATGTGCAATTCCGCCACGCGTTTGTAATCACGCCGGAAGAACGCCGTGAAGTTCTGCGCCAGGTATTCCTTGTCAGAGCGGCTCAGCGTGCCGATGATGCCGAAATCGAGCGAAATATAGCGGCCAAAGGTCGCCGGCTCAATGCTGACCTGAATATTGCCGGGATGCATGTCGGCATGAAAAAAGCCATCGCGAAACACCTGGGTGAAGAAAATCGTAACGCCGTCGCGTGCCAGCTTCGGGATATCGACCCCGGCAGCGCGCAATCGATCCACCTGACTGACCGGAACCCCGTGCATGCGCTCCATCACGATCACATCAGGCATGCAATAGTCCCAGAACATCTCCGGCACCAGCACCAGGTCGAGTCCGGCCATATTGCGTCGCAGTTGGGCCGCACTGGCCGCTTCGCGCACCAGATCGAGTTCGTCATGCAGGTATTTATCGAATTCAGCCACCACCTCACGCGGCTTCAGGCGCCGGGCGATACTGGAGATTGCGTCAACCCAGGCCGCCATCATGCGCAGCAGACTCAGGTCTTTTTCGATTGCCGCCAGCATGCCGGGCCGCAGAACCTTGACAGCGACCTCACGCGCCTGACCGTTGCGATCCTTCAAAACACCAAAGTGCACCTGTGCAATCGAGGCGCTGGCAACCGGTTCACGTTCAAACGAAACAAAGATGTCCTCGAGTTTCTTCTTAAACGAGCGCTCGATGGTGGCGATCGCCACCTCGCTTGGAAACGGCGGCACCCGGTCCTGCAACTTGGCCAGTTCATCGGCGATATCCTCGGGTAGCAGGTCACGCCGGGTCGATAGCACCTGTCCAAATTTGACAAATATCGGCCCCAGTTGCTCCAGAGTCTGGCGAATGCGCTGGCCCGGTGACGCTTCCAGATTGCGCCCGATCGCAAGAATCCTGGCCAGGGCATCCAGACTGGGTTTCTGAAAACTTGTCAGCAACAGCTGATCCAAGCCATTGCGAAACAGCACCCACAGGATAAAGGCGCCCCGCAGCAGGCGCTTCATGCCTGGGCCTTGCCCGGGCTATCGGTCACGGTGCTGCCGACGAACTGCCGCAAGGCCTTGGCAATGCCTCGGGCGCTCTCGGCCAAGGTATGCGCGGACGCATCGCCGACGATGCGCGCCAGGTCTTCCTCCAAGTCCCAGCGCACATGGTCCGCCAGCCAATTCACCTCCGCCGCGAGTTGCACATCGCCGGCGATTCGAACCGCGGGCCGGTTGCCAAGCAAAAAACCTTGCGCCAAAGCCAGCGGTGATTCCTCGGTCAGGGCCAGCACCAGATCGGCCGGAGCGTCACTGGGCGCCAAATCCAACAGGCCCGCCGGTGTAGCCACCAAACACATGGAAATAGAACGCCATTGCAGTTGCACAACACGGTTCTTTTGCCGGGCCAGCCGGTTCATGGCCTCCTTCTCCTGGCCCAGAATGTGGTTGAGCAACAAAACAATGCGGCGCCGGGTCTCATCGATCGCCCATGCCGGCGGCTGAAATTCGGGGAGCGGAAGGTTTTGCAGAAAACTTTCCAGCAATAAAAAAGGGGACTGTGTTGCCATAGTCCCCTATTATTCCCTGAATCCCGCCGGGCTCCGGCGCGGCGCCCGCAAACCCGCTATTGCAGAGCCTGAACCCCTGCCACCAACCAGCCACTGCGACCACTCTTGGGCTTGATCATATTCAGGCTTCGCGGAACGGGCTCGGTCCGGCTGAAGCGTCTTCCCGGATCATGCCCGAGAACTCGACACTGGCCATGTACTCATCGCCCAGGTCCTCGATGCCGAGCAACTGAGCCTCGATCATCACCACCTCGGTGACACTGGCCGGTGCGCCGCTGTGCGCTTCACGCTCAGCCAACTGCGCCTGGATTTCCTTGAGCATGTCGTCCGTCATCATGACGCGCAACGCGTTGATGTCAGACTTGTCCCAGGCTGCCTGCAGCGATACGAAATTGGCCTTGGCCGAACCCAGAAAACCCTGAACATCGAAGCCATCCGGGATACCCCAAGTCTGAGACCCCGCCAAGCCAGAACCAATCAGCGAACCCGAGGTCTGCGACTCCGGCTTGAGCGAAGCAAAGCTTGAGCTGCTACGCTCCCAGGGCCGGGCCGAAGCGTCATTGCCAACGTTTTCCGGTCGGTAACTGCCCGGCATCTGGACCGAACCGGCCGGCGATGGGCTCTGAAATGCATACGGTGTGGCCGCAACATCGCTTGGCGGCGCGCCCCGACGCGAGCGCATGAACCAGCCCACCGCCATCATGATCACCAGCGCCAGCAAGGCAAACAGCATGAACTGGGCGATGGCGCCGCCGCCAATTCCGAGCGAACTGGCCAACCAGGCCAGACCCAGGCCGGCAGCCAGACCACCCAGCATGGCACCCCAGGGCCTCTTCGGTGGCACGACCGCTGGCGGCGCCACCGGCGCAGCAGGCGTTGCCGGTTTGACCGCATTTTGAGCCGGTGCGGTGCTCTGGCGCTGCGTCACATTACTGGACTGCCGCCCCACCGAGCGGCCACCACCCAGGCGTGCTGCGTCCGCGTCCACACTGGCCAGCGCGAGAAACAGCGTCAATAACAGGGTCCAGAATTTCATCAAATCTCCAATAGTTGTAGCTAGCTGCGGTCCAAATTCAGAATTTCAAGCTCAGCACTTGATTCCGACATGCAGCGCGACCAAGCCGCCAGTCAGGTTGTGATAGTCCACATGACCGAATCCGGCCTGTTTCATCATCGCTTTCAATTCGTCCTGCCCGGGATGCATGCGAATCGACTCGGCCAGGTAGCGGTAACTTGCATCGTCGCCCGCAACCCA
>JBAXOA010000212.1:0-4159 GCA_037133495.1 Mariniphaga sp.
GGAGTATGGCAATTCGGTACACCCCACTGTTCTTTATACCGAATTTGATGGCTGCAAGATTAACATCATTGACACCCCCGGGATGGACGATTTTGTTGGAGGTGTAATCCCGGCACTGAGTGTAGCCGCCACCGGGCTTTTATTGTTTAACGCTGTTAACGGGGTTGAAGTCGGAACCGAAATCGCGAACCGTAAAGCCGAAAGATTTCACAAACCATTGATTTTTGTGATCAACCATCTTGATCACGAAACCAGCAACTGGGAAAATACGATTGAAATGGCCACAACTACATTTGGAAATAAACTGGCCATCGTACAATATCCTGTTAACCCCGGGGTAAGCTACAATAAAGTAATTGATGTACTCAAAATGAAGATGCTCCAATGGGGTCCAAACGGAGGAGCACCTGAAATTTTAGACATCCCATCGTCTGAAATTGCACGCGCAGAAGAAGCTCACAATCAACTCGTTGAAATGGCAGCTGAAAACGATGAGGAATTAATGGAACTTTTCTTCGACCAGGGAAATCTCAACGAAGATGAAATGCGAAAAGGAATCAAGCTGGGTATGTTAAGCCGAAGTCTGTATCCTGTTTTCTGTACCTGTGCCGCACGCGACATGGGAACACGCCGTCTCATGGAATTTATCTGCAATGTTGCTCCTCATCCGGGTGAACTTGCTCCTGTTAAAACAATCGACGGGAAATTGATCAAAATGGATGTTCATGGTCCAACCTCAATATTTATTTTTAAGACTGCCATTGAACAGCATGTTGGTGAGGTTACCTATTTTAAGGTGATTTCCGGAATTTTGAAAGAGGGAATGGATCTGGTGAATACCACCAAAAATTCGAAAGAAAGAATTTCTCAGATATATGCCGTAGCAGGAAAAACCAGGACGAAAGTTCCGGAAATGGTGGCCGGGGATATTGGCGCAACTGTAAAACTGAAAGATGTAAAACATAATCACACCCTTTGCGATAAAGATGCTGAAATTAGTTTTCCGCCTTTAGAGTACCCTGATCCTCGTTTCACTACCGCGATCAAAGCGGTAAATGAGTCGGATGAAGAGAAAATGGGAGAATTCCTGCATAAACTTGCCGAAGAGGATCCTACTTATGTAATTGAGTACTCGAAGGAGCTTAAACAAATTCTGCTTCATGGTCAGGGTGAATACCATATCAACACATTAAAATGGTATTTCGATAATATATATAAAATTGATATTCAGTTCCTTAAGCCTAAAATTCCTTATCGGGAAACTATCACCAAAATTGCTGCCGGCGACTATCGTCACCGCAAGCAGAGTGGTGGTTCCGGCCAGTTTGGAGAGGTCCATATGGTAATTGAACCTTACGAAGAAGGTATGCCTGTCCCTGAAATGTTCAAAATTGATGGCAAGGAAATGAAAATCAGCTTACGTGGAACCGATGTAACTGAGTTGCCATGGGGTGGAAAACTGGTTTTCTGTAATTGTGTTGTAGGAGGGTCGATCGATGCGCGATTCCTTCCAGCCATTCTGAAAGGACTCATGGAAAAAATGGAAGAGGGACCACTTACCGGTTCTTATGCCCGCGATATCAGAGTTTGCGTTTATGACGGAAAAATGCATCCTGTCGATTCAAATGAGATTTCGTTCCGGCTTGCTGGTCGCAACGCATTTAGTGCAGCCTTTAAAATCGCAGGTCCTAAAATTCTTGAGCCGATTTACGATGTCGAAGTATTGGTGCCATCCGACCGGTTAGGCGATGTGATGGGCGATCTTCAGGGACGCCGCGCCCTAATCATGGGGATGAGTTCTGAAAAAGGGTTCGAGAAGATTATGGCCAAAGTTCCGCTTAAAGAGATGAATAAATATTCCACTTCGCTAAGTTCAATTACGCAGGGGCGTGCAATGTTTAAACTGAAATTCGCCAATTACGAAAAAGTACCGGCCGAAGTTCAGGAAGAGCTGCTTAAGGCTTACGAAGCAGAACAACACGCTGAAGAATAAGGAATTAAATAACTATATTAAAGAGCCGTCGCTGTATTTCAGTGGCGGCTTCTTTTAAAAAAGATACTCAAACCAAGAAATAAATGCCACCAAGGCACCAAAGCACCAATCTTTTAGCTGACAGACACCAACGATTAAAAAATAAAAATCTGCATAAAAAATCAAATCGAGTCAGATTAGTGCGCGAAACGTCTAATTCCTGAACCAATCTTTACAACGTTAAAATTTATTAGGTATCCTAATCGTTTGTTAGTCAATACAAGATGGCTTAAGATCTGAGCTTCCCAAACCTGATTTACAATTTCAATGGCTTTTAATTCACAAACCACTTTATTCTCAACAAGGACATCTAACCGCAATCCTTCGGAGAAAACCAAATTATCATAAACAATGGGTATATCTACCTGTCGTTTGTAAGCTAATCCTCTTTTCTTATTTTAAGACTATATCCAAATTTACAAAATATTTTCTTATAAACTGGTTGGTGCCTTGGTGCCTTGGTGGCAAAAAAGAAAATGCAATATTAAGCTGCTTTTTTATTAAAATGTTATATATTGATTACCTTTAGGCAATCCTTTACATTTCATTTTATGAAAATAAAATTCCTCGGTGCTGCACGTGAGGTCACAGGCAGTAAAACGCTGATCACTTTGAACAACGGCAAAAAAATCCTGCTCGACTGCGGAATGTTCCAGGGGAAAGGTCAGGAAACCGACGGTATGAACCGGAACCTGGGATTTGAGCCCAGCGAGATCGATCATATAATACTTACGCATGCCCACATCGACCACTCAGGATTGATTCCTTATGTTTACCGGCTGGGATTCCGGGGATCAGTAATTTGTACCAATGCCACACGGGATTTATGCGCGATTATGCTCTCAGACAGTGGTCATATCCAGGAGAGTGATACTGAAATGCACAATAAGAAAAGGGCGCGCCAGGGGCTTGAACCGGTTGAACCGATCTACAGAAAGGAAGATGCTGTAAATTGTATGCCACTTTTTATCGGGACAGCTCACAACAGGAAATTTTATATCAGCGAAGAAATCAAAGTGCGGTTTACTGCAAATTCGCACTTACTTGGTGCAGGAACTGCTCTAATTGAAATCAAGGAAAACGAAAAAGTCACAAAAATAGCCTACACGGGCGATATTGGCCGTCCTTCGAGCCGGATATTGAAGGCGCCTGAACCATTCGCGCAATGCGACTACCTGATTACAGAATCGACTTATGGAGACCGGCTTCATCCGCGTCTCCAGGCTGCTGAGGAAGATCTCCTGCGGGTTGTTAAAGAAGCCTGTGTTGAAAGGAATGGAAAACTTATTATTCCATCGTTTGCCATTGGCAGAACGCAGGAACTGGTTTACTCATTGAATAATTTCTTCAATGACGGACGTTTACCCAAAGTGCAGATTTATGTGGATAGTCCGCTAGCGGTGAATGCCACCGACATTTTCAGAATGCACCCTGAATGTTTTAATAAAGAGGTGCTTGAAGTGATCGAACAAGACGATGATGCCTTTGGATTTAATTCATTACACTATATTAAGTCAACCGACGAGTCGAAAAAACTCAATACGATTAAGAAACCTTGTGTGATTATTTCAGCCTCGGGGATGATGGAAGCAGGACGGATCAAACACCATCTGGCCAATAACATCTCCAATCCGAAAAATACCATCCTTTGTGTTGGCTATTGTGCACCTCGTACGCTTGGGGCAAGATTACTAAATGGTGAAAGTGAAGTCTCTATTTTCGGTACTAAATACGAAGTCAATGCGACTATTGAAAGAATTGAAGCATTCAGCGGTCATGGCGATTATAACGAAATGCTCGAATTCCTAAAATGTCAGGATAAGTCGCAGATTAAAAAGACTTTCCTGGTGCATGGTGACTATGATGCACAACAGTTTTATAAGGAACGGATGATAGAAGCAGGGTTCGGAGATATCGAGATTCCGGAATCGGGAAATGAGTTTGTAATAGAATAAACAATACCACCAATGGCACGAAGACACTAATCCGTCAGCTGACGGACACCAAAATTAAATTGCTGAACGGTGGGGAGTAACAAAAAAAATGTGCGAAGTAATAAAAACCGCCACCAGAATGAGTGACCCGATGAAATTGAGTGAGCTGTAAGAAATCCTTGGGATCAGGTTA
>JBAXOA010000213.1:0-4120 GCA_037133495.1 Mariniphaga sp.
GTAGGAGCAAATTTCTCCATTGTAGAGAGAATAGGCTGTGCTTGATCCCATTGGCTCTTATAAGTAGAAACACCTTTAGCAAAGTCTGCTTCACGTTGAGAAATATAATCCTGTAATGTAGGATCTAATTTACCCCATGATTCTTCATAGTCTTTTTTCCATGAAGATGGTCTTGGTTTAGCAGATTTAACCTCTGCTACGACTTCTTCTTGAACTTCACTTGGTGTTTCTTCTGTTACTTCTTTAGAACTTTTAAATTTGCCTGATTCATCTCTAGGCTTGTCTGATCTACTTTCTGATTCTACAACTTCTGGTGCGACTTCAACTGTTTCTACTGCACTTTCTATTTGGTCACGCAAAGATGGCGTTTCCAGAGTAGTCTGGTTTTCCATTTAAAACTCCTAGTTAATTATGCTGTTAAGATTGCAAACCAGTTACCATCTCCTAATGAGATAAATACTGCTGATTTAAGTGTTGCAATTGATAAAGCTGCATCTGCTGAACCACCATTAATTTTGAAACCTGAAGCAGGCCAAACTTTAATTGTGTTAGCTGATGTATTAGCTATCCAATATTTGTCACCTGGAGCTGAATCTGATGGCAATGTTGGGCCATAGTTAGCTGTAGATGATGAATATTCAACAACTGATGTAGGTAATGTTTGACCACCTTGTGCTGCTGCTGTTGCTGTTTGTGCTTTTGTTACAAAACCAACAATAGCTTGAGCTGTTTGACCAGCGTTACCACTACCTTGAATTGTTTTTACTAATGCCATAATGTTCTCCTATTTATACCTTAGTTTTTCATAAACCTGACGTGCCACTTGCTCTTTCAACTGACCACCGTCAGGCTTCTGTGGTCTTGCTGAACTCTGTTCCGCCACTACTAAATTGTGACGTTTTAAATGCTCTCTATGTGCTTTACGACCATCTATCATCTCACCAGTCACCATAGACTTGTAAGGTTGATAATCAGCCATAATGTAATGTGAATTAGATTCCTGTGTATAGTATTCATCAGCAGGAATAAGTTTATGTGTTACCGGATCTTGTATATATCTAGCCATTATATTAGTAGAAGTATTGCTTCTTCATCCTCACGTTCTTGTTGCATTTCTTGTGCAAGATTAATAATACGTTGTGCTGCTTCAACATTACGACTTAATAATTTAAAATCTATAGAGTTTGTTGTTAGGTATTTAGAATTAGAATATGGTTGCACTAACTCTTTAATTTCTTCTACAATTTTTGGTTCATCTAATAACGCATGTAAAGATTCTTTTACAGTTTGTCTAAATGACCTATTGTGTGTACGTTCTTTCTTTAAACCACCTTTAGGTAATAATACCGTAGGTGTAGGTGTTGTACTTGTAATAATCTGAAAGGCATTGCGTTGAAATGCACTTATCTGAAAAGCTGCAAATGCCATGATAAATTACGCTACACCCAGACTGCGACCTTGTTCGTATAGATTTGTACCATCACTTCTGAATACAAAAAAGTCTTTAGCATTAGCTGCTGTAGAAAGTGTAGGAGCTGTACCACCTGTCCACTTAAATACAGTATTCCATGTCATTGTTCTTGATCCTGTTGAGTCTTGAATAACATTTAAAGCATAAAAAGCACCAGATACTAAACCTGAAGGTGCTGCCATTGTTCTGTTACCTGCAATTGTTACTGTAGCTACCTGAGCTGTACTTGCGGCCCATGATATTGTTGCACCGTCTGTTAAGGTAGATGTACCAAAGTATTGTTGAGCAGTAAAGTTAGTTGCTGTTCCTGGAGCTACATAATCTGTACCTGCTGTAGCTGCACTAATAGCAGTAGCATTACCTTTTAACACACCTGTAATAGATGTTGAAATAGTAATGGCTGGAGTTGTTGTTGCTGTGGCTACTGTACCTGCAAAACCGTTAGCTGATACTACTGAAGCTGATGTTACTGAGCCAGATCCTTTGTTATTAAATGTTGTCCAGTCAGTACTTGTAAGATACCCAGATACACTTGTAGTAGCGGCAGCCATACTAATTGCTGGTGTAGCACCACCACTAGAAACTACTGGAGCAGTACCTGTAACGCTTGTAACAGTTCCTGATCCTTTATTGTTAAAGGTAGTCCAATCAGCAGATGATAATACACCTCTATTGGAAGCTGATGCTGTAGGTACATTTAAAGTAATAACAGGAGTCGTTGTTCCTGTAGCTACTGTTGATGTTAAATCTGTTCCTGTTGTGCCTAATGTTAATGCTGCAACACTTGTGACAGATCCACTACCTTTATTATTAAATGTAGTCCAGTCTGTGCTTGTAAGATAACAGATGCACTTGTAGTAGCTGCTGGTATAGCAATTGTAGGAGTTGCACCGCCTGTAGAAGTAACAGGGCTAGTAGCTGATACAGAAGTAACTGTGCCAGAACCTTTGCTATTGAATGTTGTCCAGTCTGTAGATGTTAAGTATCCATTAACTGTGCTAGATGCTGCAGCCATAGAAATAGCTGGAGTAGCACCACCTGATGATACTACCGGTGCTGTTCCTGTTACGCTTGTAACTGTACCGCCTGATCCTGTTGCTGATAATGTACCACCGGCAAATGAAACACCTGTACCTATAGTAACGCTACTAAATCCACCAGAACCATTGCCATATAAAATAGCCGATCCTGAAGTAGCTGGAGCATAGTCTGTACCACTTGTTGCAGTAGATACTACACCTGATGTTAGTTTAGCTAATCCACTTAAAGATGTAGCTAATGTTGTTGTTCCTGTGACGCTTAATGCACCTGCTAATGTTACGCTTTTATCTTGATCTATCGTAACTGCTGTAGCTTGTGTTGTTGTTGTATTAGGTGTAACTTTAATTAAAGTCTTTGTACCTCTAGCTGATGCACCCCATGCTTCTGTAGCAACACCTTCAAAAGATGCTTGTGGATAACCGTCTGAAGAAGTTGTACCATAACCTGCAAGTTCAAATTTACCTAAACTGTCACCGCTTTGTGGAGCTTGTGGAGCTGCGTAAGTTCCTCTAAATTTAGTAACACGAATAGCAGAGCTATTAGCATCACTTGAGTATCCACGCATTGCAATACGAGAAGATGAATTATTATCACCAAAAGCTCTAAATTTAATAGTTGGTACAGTTGTTGTATTAATACCAAGACTAGAAATATTAGTAAGTGACTTAGCATTTAAGTCTACTGCTGCTGTAGCACCTGTATATGGTACTGCACTTACATCTGCTGCAGTTAGTACTACTGTTCCTGTATATCCATTTACGCTTGTTACAGCGTCTGTATTATCAATCTTTTGCCATGCTGAACCGTTATATACAGCCCAATCACCTATTTGCCAATCACTAATACCATTTAAAGTTGTAGTGCCAGCAACATTAACTACATAGTAATAACCTTTTGTGCCTGTAGATGATGCTAGTGTTGGAGTATTAGTACTAGCGTTCCATGTGCCTTGATAGCTTAATGCACCTAATACTGCTGCAGGAAGCTGACTTACTGGTACTGTACCGCTACCATCTAATGAAGCAACACCATTGGCTACTGCTTTTTGAGTAGTAGCAATATAGTCACTAATGGTAACGCCTGACATTGTGCCACCAGTAACAGATATAGCATTAGAGTTTTGCGTAGACATTGTGCCTAAGCCAGTAATATCTGTGCTAGGTACTGTTGAGCTTGCTGTAAATGCTGAAGTACCGTTACCTTTTACATATCCTGTAAGAGTTGTAGCACCTGTACCACCATTACTAACAGGAATTGTGCCTGTAAGTGTATGGCTATTATTCCAATCGCTTGGTAAAACAATATCAGCTAGTACTGTGCCTGCTGGATAATTACCTGCTGCAATTTGTGCATCTAGGTCTGATTGTGTCCAATCGGATATGGTGTCCGTTTTGGCATGCTTAATGGTTACAGCCATTATTTAACCCCTATAATCTTACCGTTGGCATCACGAACAATAGTCTTAGGTCTAGTCATGTGTTCTACAAGTGCTTGATGTGCCATTTCTTGTTTCATAGCTAATTCTTGATTATGTGCATGGTTAGCATTAATTAATTCAGCTACGTTTTGGTTTACAGCACTTAATACGCCTGTAATTTCATCTGTTAA
>JBAXOA010000214.1:0-4022 GCA_037133495.1 Mariniphaga sp.
TTGTCACATTCGGAATTGAATCAAAAGTCAGAAACCATAATCTGACACATCATGCAGGAATCAGAAAAGTGATGGTTATTGAAGTAGGAGCACCACTTACAGTGCATGAACTAAAGCATCTGGGATTCATTTAACCGGCGATCAAAAATAAACCAGCCTCAACATTATGATTAAATGTTGAGGCTGGTCTTTTTTAGGGATCACATGAAAAAGTTGAGGGGAACAAATTCCTAAGCTTTATTTTAAAGAATTATTCTTGAAATTTTATCAGAAGATAATTTGTTTTTTAATTGCCTGATAGCCTGCCTGGGTTATCTTCATTCTCCGTTTACGAAGCGCACAATCACGGGTGTTTCATAAGTGAATGTTGAATATTACGTTCAAATGAAAATCTAATATATTTTTGATATACCGCTATATATTCACAGTTTTACAATTAAAAATGCAAGCTTTTTGAAAGTGTATTTTAGTTTCCTTTGCACTTAACCCCTTTATTTGGAAATTTTCATTTCGTTAAGTAAATAACCTGCCCCGCCAAATTTGTCCATGATAAAGAGGGTGTAGCGTATGTCGACATTGATACAACGCTGCAGGGAAGGTTCAAAGATAATGTCGCTGCTCATTGATTCCCAGTTGCCGTCGAAGGCTGTCCCGATCAGTTCTCCCTTACGATTCATCACAGGACTTCCGGAATTACCTCCTGTAATATCATTGTTGGTAAGAAACCCAACCGGCATCCGTCCATCCTTTAAAGCATATTGTCCGAAATCTTTGGTATTGTAAAGTTCTTTAAGCTTGGCAGGAACGACAAATTCCCAGTTTTTTGGATCCTCTTTCTGCATCACTCCATCAAGCGTGGTCACATAATCGTAGATCACACCATCTTTAGGGGAATAATTCAACACTTTACCATAGGTCAGCCGCATGGTTGAGTTTGCATCAGGATAAATGGCCTGTCCGGCTTTCATCTCCAGCATTCCTGCAATATACAGTTTTTGTCCCTGGGCATAAATGACCCGGTATTGTTCAAGTTGCTTGTAATATTTCATCAAAGCGCCGGAGATATTCTTTGCTGTTACCAAAGCAAGATCAGTTTCCATGAGTTTTTTATCACCGGCAAGAGCTGCCTTGAGTTTTTCCTCGGAAACAAATGCCGACTGATTGTACATTGCTTCAACATAGGCATCGATGTTACCTCGAAAGTTCGCATCGATGGTTTTATAGAAATCAGGCAGATCGTTTGCAGATACTTTCTCTTTGAAAAGCGCAATCATGGCTCTTGTAACTTTCTTGTCGGTAGCTGCATTATAATCCTTGTAAAAATCAGCAGGTGTGATTGAAACATAAGGTCTGCCACCTCTGCCCTCTCTGGATTCTCCTTCAGTTTTAGGGGAAAAACGCGATGCGGCGGTTGTTAGTTCAATCGAACTTAGCGCTTCTGTGTAATATTTCAGGATTACCTGGAGTTTTGCCCTTCCTTCAACAGCAGATTTCACATCGGCCAGCGCCTTGCCATATTTTTCAACTCGGGACTGATCGGCTGCTACCCATGCGGTGAAAGTCTTCTCTTCAGCAGCCCTTCTGTCATATACCTTCAGCTTTTCAAAGGTCTCGTTCATGCCGATCGCTTTTTTCCAGAAATTGGAGGATCCTGCATATTTGCTGGAATACTGTAATCTGATTTTAGGATCAGCCACCATATCAGCCATTAATATATTCTGACGAACTCCTCTTACAAGAATTGTGACTGCATTTGTAATTTCGCTGGTTTCCTTCACTTCGTAAGAGGTCATAAAGCGATTGGTTCTGCCGGGATATCCAATTACCATGGCCGGATCATTCTGGTTCACTCCTTTAAGAGAAATGGTCAGGAATTTTTTTGGTTTAAAGGGAACATTATCCTTGGAAAATTCAGCGGGATTATTGTCTTTATCAGCATAAATGCGGAACATACTGAAATCGCCGGTGTGACGCGGCCACATCCAGTTGTCAGTATCGGCGCCAAATTTACCAATCGACGAAGGCGGAGCACCTACAAAGCGGATATCGTTGTATGTTTTAGTGATTACCAAATAATATTGGTTGTCGCCGAAAAAAGAGACGACCCTGCCTTTAAGGTATTTGTTCGCTCCTATAGCTTTGGTTGTCAGCTGATCGGACACTTTTAACAACGCTTCCTCTTTAGCTTTTGGATCAGCCACAGCATCCGTAGCTTCTGTTACAGCTTTTGAAACATCTTCAAACCGGTCGAGAAAAGTTACCGTCAACCCTTTAGATGGAAGTTCCTGATCGCGGTTCATAGCCCAGTAACCGTCTTGCAGATAGTCGTGGTCGACGGTACTCAATTTCTGAATTGAGCCATAACCGCAATGATGGTTAGTCAGAACAAGCCCGTCTTTTGATATTATCTCAGCAGTGCAGCCCCCTCCAAAATGGAGCACAGCATCCTTTAAACTGGAGTTGTTGATGTCGTAAATATCTTTGGCAGAGAGCTTAAATCCCATCTCAGACATTTTTTTAATGTTCAGCTTTTGAATCAGTGGCAACATCCACATCCCTTCATCCGCACGTAAAGTGCCCACAGACAAAATGATCGCTGAAAGAAAGATTAATCCAACTTTTTTGAAGTTCATTTTAAAGACTGGTTTTGTTATGTTGATAATTAAATTTTTGACAATAGTAACAATAAAGCGCAAAGAAAAAAATGAGATTTATTTCTAATCAATTTTCGATTATTTTCCTGAACCTTCAATAATCTGATTGTATAATTTTTCTTCTTTATCGATGCAAGCCACAACCTGAATCACGGCAAGCTTGTTTTCAATGGTTATTGGCTTGTCCGAGAGGTAATTCCGCATGCGGCTGCCGACGACAGATACCGTTAGCTTTTTATCTCCCCTGACACACAGATAGTCCCACGACTGGTTTTCGGGCACAGTAGTCAGCGCACCGTTTCCTCCCGAAAAAGCTTCAACATTGCTGAGTGCAGTGTGACCTTCACCTTCGATAATAATAGGATGGATATTTTCAACTTTTTCACCGCAATTTGCAATAATCGATCCTTGTGCGATCTGCCAGTTCCTGTTTTTGGTGTTGCTTCCTTTCTTATAGATGCCAACAGCAACGCAGTCGAAATTAAAATTGGTCAATTGCCCGTAAGACTCGCTGTCGAGAAGGATGCCACCGTATGTTCCAAAAGTAAAGAGATCCATTAACTGAGCATTATCGGTATTATTGATGACATATGTGAAAGTTTTTTTGGCAATCACAGCATCAACTACCAAGCGACTGAATTGGCCTCCGATAAACCGTTGAATAGCAGGATTGACATGGCAATGCAGAATCCTTGGAACATCATAACAATAGTTCATACGAATAAATTCGCCACTCAACGGATACCCATAGCAATGTTCAAAAACCATCAGCTCACAGGGAAATTTCCGTTCGGCATTAAAATCCATCGCCAGATATTCTCCGTAAAAAGTGAGGCACGACAAATAAACACCTTGCGTCATACTGGTTTTGGAAACCTGAATGGTGGCCGGATAAGGTATAATCTGATCTGGATTTTTTATTGTCTGATCGGGATACCAAAACTGAATTCCTTTAATCTGAGTTCCCGATTCGACAGTGATGAACGGGCTGTTTCTGTCCGTAATTTTAAATACGCTGCCCACGGGTTGTTTTTTAGTTGGATGCGATGTACCGCGGGGCGTCGGGCCATTTACACCCAACAGGGACACATTTTTTTTCAGAATGATACCACCGTCAACGGGATAAGGTTCATCCGTGGGTTCAACAAATAATGCCGCACCTTTGGAGGAAGCCCAGTCGATTGCTTTTTGAAGATTAATTTTGTTTAAGGAAGGGCTGTTGCCAGGTTTTACACCGAAATGTTGAATACTGACAGACTCTTCTGCATTGAGAGCGCTATAAAAGCACAACAGCATTACAAGAAATAAAGCTCCTTTCATCAGAAGATAATTTGTTTTTTAATTGCCTGATGGAACACCTGAGTCATC
>JBAXOA010000215.1:0-4020 GCA_037133495.1 Mariniphaga sp.
CATTAACAGCGACCAATGCATGTGGCAATGAAAGCTGCTCATTCAATGTGGTTGTTTCGGATGTAACAACTCCCACAGCCTTGGCGAAAAATATCACCAAATATCTTGATGCATCAGGTAACACAAGCATTGTAGCTGCCGACATTGATAACGGAAGTACCGATAACTGCAGCATTGCCACTCGCGCAGCCAGTAAAACCTCTTTTTCCTGTTCGGATAAGGGAACCAATAATGTAATTTTAACAGTTACCGATGCGGCAGGAAATTCAGCTTCGGCAAATTCAGTTGTTACGATAATGGATGCCATTAACCCTTTAGCAATAGCTAAAAACATCAGCGTTACGCTTAACCCGCTGGGCACGGCAACTATTACCGCCGCCAATATCAACAACGGCAGCTACGACAATTGCAGCTTTACCTTAACTGCAAACAAAACCAGCTTCGCCTGTGCCGATTTAGGTGCAAATACCGTACGGCTCACAGCAACGGATGCCTCGGGAAACACGGCTACAGCCAATTCCACGGTAACCGTGGTCGAAGGCACGGCCTTACCCTCATCCTGGGTTTCGTGTGTTCTGGGTGCCTCAAATGGTATTGGAGCTTACACTCCTTGTACCGGGCCAGGCAGGTTTACACTCACCTCAACGGGTTATTCATCCCCATCGGCGGATGTACAGGAGTCAGTATACCAAACCCTCAACGGGAACGGATCCGTGGTTGCCCATATTTATGACCTCAGCGGTAACGGTTGGGCCGGCATACAGATTCGGGAAGATTGTTCCCCCGGGGCAAAGAAAGTGCTGATAAAGACGCAGCTTCAAACTATGATCCGGTCCGACATACGCAACACAACCGGAGGATCAACGGTTTCGACCCAAATCCTGAGGGCCGGCGTTAAATGGCTGAAAATATCCCGTACAGGGAACCGTTTCGATGCCTTTACCTCCACCGACGGTGTGGGTTGGATGTCAGCTTTTACCACCACCATTACCATGGGTGCCAGCGCTCAGTTCGGCATGATTTCGGAAGGGATTAATTTCACGTCGACCACCCAGGCCAGGTACGATCATTGTTCAGTGAGTGCGGGTGCCAAATCCGTCGAAGCTGGAATACCAAACCAGGTTGCTGCCAACGAAATCAATATCTATCCCAACCCGGCCACAGACCATGTTACCATCGAGATTCCGGAAATTACCGGAAAAGTAAAGTGTTCAGTCTATTCGACCGATGGCAAAATGCTGCATTCGGAAATGGTTGAACAAGTTACGACAGTCCTGGATGTAAGCTACCTGAAACCGGGCGTCTATATTCTGCGTTTCGATTCGGATGGGGAGATTGTGACAAAGAGGCTGGTAGTTTACTAAATGAAGAATGAAAAATGAAGAATGAAAAATAAATAATGATTAATAAAGGGAGCCGGAAGCTGAAAAGCGGACCGGCTCTTTTTTTATGCCTTAACCCATAAATACGATGCAACGCGGAGGTTCTTTGTACCTTCATTGCGCAACTAGTCGGTAAAAAAGGTAAACACAGAGATACGCGTAGATTTTTCGCGGAGAACTGCAAAGCGGTCAGACAATTAATGGCTCTGTGTTACTTTGCGGCTACACAGCGCACTCTGCTTTAAAAACGATATGCCATCCGGATCACTCAAGATATCGCATCACAAGTCAATAGTGGATCCGGAAAGCGGGAAGCTGGTCCTGCTCTTTGTTTTGACTCAGAACCGTCCTGACGATTCCAAGGCAGATTGGATCACTTTGAAAAAGTGGGGAGTAAACGAAATATTTCTGCTTTATTTTACAATTTCCCTTGAATTTAAATTTTTATTTTTAGGGTCTTTGGCTTATCTTTGTTTGTTCATCCAGAATGGATTGGCAAACTCTAGTGAGCAAAATAATCTCTTTAGATGTACTGGGAAAATTTATAATAATTTAAAATGACAGCAAGACTAAAAGTTGATACTGCTGAGAAATTGAACCAAAAGGAAAAAGTAGCCCCAAAAGAAGTAAACCGGAAATTTCTGCAACAAGTAATGCCTCTTCTATTGGCTGTTTTGTCTGGTATTTTAATCTCCTGGTCATTTGTGAACGTAAATTGGATCTTAATCTGGATTTCCTTTATTCCCTTGATTTTTGGCTTAGCTGACATCAATCCAAAAAAGGCAGCCATACTTGGATTCATTTTCGGGTTTACAATATTCTGCATATCTTATTCATTTATCCCGCTGGCAATTTTTACCTATACCGGGAAAATAAGTTTGGCTGGAATCCTAATAATAATTTCAGCTGCTCTGTTCTTCTCTTTGTTTTACGCCATTGCTTGCGGTTTATATTCATTTATCACTACCCATAAATATTACAGTGTTTCCTGGTGGAAAAATGCATTATTATTTTCTTCCTTGATTTTATTGGTGGAAGCAGCAAGAATGTTTTGGTTTCCGGGGTTTTCGCTGCTTGCTTTTCAATCGGGTTATTCCTTGGCTTCCAATTTGTTTGCCATTCAGCCGGTTGCGGTTTTTGGTTACAGCATTATGTCGTTTGCCGTTATTATTGGTAACTTTCTTTTAGCCAAAGCCATCAGCAAAAGAAGCGTAAGATCGTTGTTCTATTCTTTTGTTTTTATCGGTATTTATTTCCTTTCGGGATATATCCTTTTTGAGGTTTTTCAAAGTAATAACAGCAGGAAAAATACATATCCCGTCGTATTGGCCTCCCATAATTTCGGATCCACCTTAGTGTGGGATGAAAAAAATGGCGATTCCTTAGCCTCCATTCTGATTAACCTGAATAAAAAAGCTGTTGCGCTTAACCCCAAAATCATTCTTTGGACAGAAACCACCATACCCTGGACGATTGATGAGAATGATGATTTACTCTTAAAGATGGGCTCGGAACTTGTCGGAAAAAATTCCGAAATGATAATCGGGACCTACTATGCCATGCCTGATAAACGAATTTACAATACTGCGCTGATTGTTAACCCCGATGGAAACAGTCAGACTTATTTTAAGCAAAACCTGCTATCCATAATTGAAAAACCTATTGGAGGCGAGGTGCTTAATTTAATACTCCCTTTTATGGCAAGCAGTTCCGTCCTTTCGGAAGGGGAAGACCAGCAACCTTTAACCACGTCAATTGGCAAAGCCGGGATGATGATTTGCAACGAAGCAGGTTTACCATGCTATCATCTGGCGAAGCAGGGTTGTCAGTTTTTAATTAACATGGGAAACGACAGCTGGTTTCCCAATACCTGGCTTACCAAGGGCCATTATTATATTTGCAGGATCAGGGCTGTTGAAAACAGGAAAGATTTAATTGTAAATTTAAACGGGGGGTATTCGGGATTGGTAGAAGCAAGCGGTTTGCCGCAAAACATGGGCTATAACAGCACTATTGGACTCAAACAAGTAAACGTAAGCCCCAATAGAAAAAATAACCCCTTCATGCTGCTTTCCGGAACACCTCTGATATTTTCGCTGCTTTGGTTGCTTTGGAGCTGCTTAAGCATGTATTTTAAAAGAACTAAATATCCAATTACCTGAAAATAATAAATACATCGAAGCCGAAAAGATGTTTATAGAGTAGGCAACACATCAAATTGTAATTTTTATGAAATCAATTAAATTACCAGGCATGAAAATCAAACTGATGCTTTTTCGCTCAACGAAAGGTGGCTTTAGGGATGTTTTCCCCTTTAAAAGTTTAGTTTTTCTTATCTTCCTGATTTCTACAGTCAATGTTTTTGGTGGTGGCGGTGGAGTTAATAAAATGCATGGCTACCGTTGGCGAAATGATGACGGGTCTGAAACCACTGCAACCTGGAAAGCGGCAGTAAACACCGGTGTAACAATCAGTTCAGCAAATACCAACTTCAGGCTAAGGATTGCGCATTCCGAAGTTACTTTTCCCGGAACTCCTACTGGGTATTCCTTACAATATTCAGCAGACCAATCTGTTTGGACTACCATTACTACAGACCGGACTACCAATGCTTTTGCATTGTCACCTACCACTTATT
>JBAXOA010000216.1:0-3958 GCA_037133495.1 Mariniphaga sp.
ATGTCAGAGATGAGCAGACTCAAAAAGGAACTTGGCGACTTGGAGTTTGAACTTCGCAAGGTGGTCAAGATTGAAGCGAGCGAACCGACGGAAGATGGTTTCTACATCATCAACATCTCAGGCTATGGCTATGGAAAAAGTCCGGTCATTTCTACCGATAAAACTCTTTATCTCAAAGCACTCGGAACGTGGTTCAACTTGTCTGATGGTCATTCGATGGTTGGTAATTGGCGCAAGCAAGGATTTGAAGATTTCATCGGAGTAGATGAGCGAACAGTAGAACTCACGATTACTCGTCTTGAAGATACCGGCACGTATCCGAGTGAACTTCTCCAAGAGGATGATGACAAGACTCCACTAGAACGATTTGAAATGGCTTCCGATGATGATGGGGGTGATGAGTGACCCTTTTCCCCTGCCCGACCTGCCCTGCCGTATTCACCTTCGCCCACCTACTCCTTGAGCATAGGAAGGGGTGTCATGCCTGACATCCAACGCGATGGCACCAACGACTTTCCCGAGCCAAGTAAGAATTATCCTGCGGGAGAATGTGTCTCTGCCATCATTTGCCTCCTAGAGAAGAAGATGGCGAACTTGGCTGCTTGTAAGCCAACCCACTTCACCCCAACATATTCGCAATTTATTCAACGGGTGCAACTAGCCGAAATTATTGAACTAATCCGATCCATTTAGAAATTAGGGGTTCATGAGCAATCCAGTTCTTCAAGCAGCTTTAGATTTCTATGATGCAGGATTTTGCGTCGTACCCACAGCCACCGGCGGAGGCAAAGCCCCGCACGGCAAGTGGAAAGAGTTCCAAAGTGAACGGCCAAGCCGAAGCCAAGTGGCGCAATGGTTTGCAAATGATTCAGTTCAAGGTCTAGGTATCATCTGTGGCGCCATATCCGGTAACGCCATAATGATTGAGGCAGAAGGTAGAGCCGTTGCCGATGGCCTTCATATGCAAGCCCGAGAATTGGCTGATGCCTCTGGCTTGGGCGAATTATTTTCCAAGGTTGTAAACGGCTACACCGAGATGACGCCTTCAGGTGGCATCCATTGGATTATCCGGTGCGAGGAAGAGGTGGAGGGCAATAAGAAGTTAGCCTCGCGCCCAGGTGAGAATGGTGGCGTAGAAGTCCTATTTGAAACCAGGGGAACTGGTGGTTTCACCGTAACCGCTCCAAGTCATGGCATTACCCATGAATCAGGTCAACCTTGGGTACTAGCTGCCGGATCTATCGCCAGCATCCCAACCCTGACCCGTGAAGAATTGAATGCCTTCCAAGATGTCTTTCGTGCTTTTGATTCCATGCCTGCCAAAGAGCAGACCATCGAAGAGCTATCACCAGAACAACCTCAAGGAGATCGACCAGGCGATGACTTCAACCAAAAGGCTAAATGGGAAGAGATCCTTATTGGCTGGAAGAAGGTCTTTACCGACAAGGCTGGGGTCACCTATTGGAGACGTCCGGACAAGTCAGTGGGCATATCTGCTACGACGGGCAAGAACGCGAATGACCGCCTCTATGTCTTTACCACCTCGACCACATTCCAAGCCGAACAGCCCTATTCCAAGTTCGCTGCCTATACCCACCTAAACCACAACGACAATTTCAAACAAGCAACCAAGGCGCTTCGAGGTCTTGGATATGGACTTCATGTTGTCCCTGAATATGGTCAAATAAGGCCTTTAGAGGCATATACAGACCCTCAACCTTCACTAGAGGGTGAGAGTATGCAACCAAGGGGAATAGACCTTGCAGAGGTCGCACACGCCCATCGCCTAGCCGAGGAAGTCGCCAGTCTTAGGGCAAAGCGCGAGGCTCGCAAAGTCCTTGATGCCGAAGAAGCTGCACGCAATTTCGTCAAGCCCTCTTATTTTGCCCACATCGGTCTTGAATTGGAATTGCCGGATGAAGAGATGGAATGGGTCATTGAGGATGTATTTCCTCAAGGTGCCAACATTTCATTGACCGCCCAATATAAAGCGGGAAAGACAACCTTGGTCAATGCGCTGGCTAAATCCTTGGTTGATGGCGAGCCATTCCTGAACTACTACAAAGCCCCGCTTCACCCAGGAAGGGTTGTGATCTTCAACTTCGAGGTTTCTAAGGGTCAATACCGCCGCTGGCTCAAAGATGTAGGCATCGTCAATGTCGAAAAAGTCTCCATGGTGCACCTGCGTGGTGAGCGATTCCCGATTATCGCCAAGGAAATAGAAGATATTGCCGTTGAAATGCTCCAAGAACTCAACTGCCAAACATGGATCGTTGACCCCTTCGCCGCCGCCTTTGCTGGTTGCGGGGATGAGAATTCCAACTCCGATGTGGGAAATTTCCTTCAGACCTTAGATGTGATCAAGAAAAGGGCGGGTGTCTCCAATTTAGTCATTCCGATGCACACCGGCAGGGCGCAAGAGCATGGAATTGAAAGAGCGCGTGGCGCCACTCGACTTGATGACTGGGCAGATGTTCGCTGGCTTTTGAAGAAGACCGATGAGGGCAGATTCTTCTCAGCTGATGGCCGAGATGTCTTGCAAGATGAGCAACTTCTCAAGTATGAAGAGGAATCTCGTGCCCTAACTTTGGGCGGTTCTGATGCCCGTGGAGCCAAGCGCCGATCCCTAGAAGATCGCTGGGTTGATGCCGTTGAGGAGAATCCAGGGTTCACAACCTCACAACTTTGTGAGGTTCTAGGGGGCGACGCCAAGAATCGGGGGCTGAAAGTTGCCCGAGATTCGGCCTTGAAATACAACCGAGTGAAGGCTTTGGATCATGGAACTAGCAAAACTTGGTACCTCAAAAACGCAATTCCGGCATTTCAAGCAGATATTTCGGAGGCAAATTGACCATGAATAATGTCCGAAATGTCCGTGTGAAGAATAAGGTGCGAACAAGGAAGAATAATTCTTCCCCCCTATATAGGGGGAAGAACTATTCGAGGGATGCGAAGTAAGGTGAAGAAGGAAAGCGGATCGACTATCCGAACATTCCAAAACCTCATCACCACCTCTGCCGAAATGGCCACTTGCTCCAAATGCTTCAAGAACATCTGGGTAGCCCAATACCTCGGTTTCAAAGTCCAAGTTGAACCCAATCCCAGCGACCTCGCTCGTGAGGCAATCGCGAGGATTCAAGGGCGTCGGATATTTCAAACCCACCGCGAGATTTACTCCTTCAAATTACAAATCAGAGCACTTCGCCACATCCTGGCAAATGACCCAATCCCGAAAGTCTTGATTGAGCACGATTGCCAAATTTCACCCTTTGCCCCATTTATCGACTTCTATGCCCGAGCCGCCAAAGAACTTCCTGAAGGGATGTATCCATTTTGAATTGCAACATCTGCAACAGAGAAACTGAGCGCGAAGGAATCTGCTATCGCTGCTATCTGCGGATTACCCAAATGCTTACCGACATTCCAACCCTATGGAAAGCAGCCCATGACGAATTAGCCATTGGCAAGGGCGGTGATGGTGGCAAAGCTAGTGAAATGTCGATTGGTGTCAATGTATCTGCTTTGAGTTTCATAAATGGCTCTGACATCCTCAATCTGCTTCACTCTTGGGAATCGCTGATTCGCCAAGATCGACGCCTAACGCCACCGGCGCTGATTGCCAAACCTGCGAGCATCGAGATTGAGATCAACGATGCCATCAAGTTTGCGTTGATCAATCTTGAATGGTCAGCAAGGCAAGACTGGATTGGCGACTTCGCAAATGAGTTGGATTCATTGCACCAGCTTGCCAAAACTGCCGCCAAGGATTTCACGGTCAAGGAGCAAACAATTGCTTGTCCCTCGACTACCTCTGACGGTTTGCCATGTGGGGCAAGACTAAAGACCAGAGATGACCAACTCGAAGAATTTGAATGTCCAAGATGCCACCCGTCATGTAGCGTGCTTCGCCTGCTGGCTGTGACCCTGTCCAATCCTGCACAGCGGGCTTGACTTCGTG
>JBAXOA010000217.1:0-3921 GCA_037133495.1 Mariniphaga sp.
TTCCAACAACTGCCGCAGGAACATTCACTTACGTTCTTATCAGCGTACAGGATGCAAGTACAACAGCTTGTACTCAGGCTCAGACAGGTTCTGTAGATGTTATAGTTAATCCGTTACCTACTGCAACAATCAGCGGACCGGCACCTGTATGTCAAGGTGGATCTGCACCGGTTGTAACCTTCACTGGAGCTGGCGGTACTGCACCTTACACCTTCACTTACACGATCAATGGAGGTGCTAATCAGACAGTCACTACAACTTCAGGCAACAGTGTAACAGTAACCGTTCCAACAACTGCCGCAGGAACATTCACTTACGTTCTTATCAGCGTACAGGATGCGAGTACAACAGCTTGTACTCAGGCTCAAACAGGATCTGTTGATGTCACAGTTAATCCATTACCTGTCACTTCTCCAATCTATCACAACTAGTTAAAACATGAATCACACAATAGACCATATTGTAAAAACCATATCACCCGCTGCCGCAAAGGCAGTTGGGCGGTGTGGCCGTGGTTTGCCGGATGGCCGGCGAATCAGGGCTCCGGATGGCGACCTCTGAGAGGTCACCTGTTGATAGCAAATAAGAATAAAAAGATGATGCTGGTTCAATAGTAAAAAATAATTAACCACTATGGTCACAAAGGTGCTGCACTAAGTTCACAAACGGCAGAAATTTAAGACTTTAACTTTGTGAGCATTGTGCTTTCTTAGTGCACATTGTGGTAAAAAAAGACTTCTGACGCAGCCTCTTTAGTCGGCTTGTTCTGCTCCGGTCCGGGGTGGAACAAACCTCTGGATTCTATCTTCTTTCGACCTTTAATCCCTGACGGGATTCGAAAAATTGCACCATTAACTTTCAGAAGTTCAATCTGAAAAACAGAGAATTTATGTTCATACGGTTTCGACATATTATCATCATAGCCATTTTGCTGATCAGCACTTTAAGTGCCGAGGCACAGATGGTTGATTTTGTTTGTGTCGGAGCAACAAAGCATTACAATGTCGATCCTAATCCTGTTCCAGGTTCAACCTATACCTGGATCGTTGACGGTGTTACGCAGACGAATACAACAAATGCAATTGATTTTAAATGGGATAAGCCTCCCGGCAAATATCCGCTGACAGTACAGGAAACTTCCGCAGCTGGTTGTACAGGCCCTCTAAAAGAAGGTGAAGTAACCGTAAAACAATGGGATTTTTCTGTTCCGCCGGCTCTCAGCGAATGTGTTGAAAACCTGAACTCTGTGTCCTATAGTGGCGCAACAAATGATATTAATACTGATCAACCTGATTATTATACCTTTAATACAGGTAATAAAACTCTCGATCTTGATATCTCCAAATTTGTTGATTATTGCGCTTCCACCTGCTCATATGCAATTCGTTGGCGAATTGATTTTTTACCAACTCCAGACCATCTGCCACCGCATAATCCAGTAATCCAAGCCCCAATTACCGGGTCAGGTCAACCTTCTGAAATTATTGGCAAAATTCTTTTCCCTGGTGACGGTGTAACATTCAATGAAGTGGTTCACACGATTACCTATTGGATCAAAGACTGTGCAGGAAATGAATCTCTTCCACATACCCAAACAATAACCATCAAACCAAGACCAAAATTTGAATAATCAACTCATTAAATAATTAATAAGATGAAAGAACAAACAGACATTCAAATCAAGGCGTCAAGCCCAAAAGACAACCCGAAGGCGACAAGGGTTGCTTTCAAATCTTTTATCCGGCTGAGGCCGGACAATGAGATTTTCCATTTCTTCCAATTTCAAAACAGGGGGAAAGGTCCGCCTGGACGGACGCGCAATCCGGGAAAATGGGATACTATGAACCCGGAGCCTAAATTAAATGCAGAAAAAAATTATCAATGTTCTCCGTCAGCTGACGGATCAATTATCAAATTTCAATTATCAATTTTTATAAAAACCATTAATTTTTACAATTATGAAAAAGCAAATTTTTATTTTGATTATGGCGGTTTTTGCCGCAAGTTTTTCGACAGCCTACGGGCAAGCACTTCCTGGAACTAAGGCTGCTGCGTTATCATGTACTTTTACGGATCCTTTAAATCCTGTTGCAGGCCGGGCTTATGATTATTCGGCGATCATTAATCCTGTAGGTGGAAGCTCCTACTGGTACGCAACGAAGTCCACCACTTTTACGACTGCCGGTGCGAGAGTGGCAACGGAAATACCTGCTGATGGAGTGCTCATTGCATCCGGAGCACTTAATTATCAGGCTATTGCTGTTAATCCCACCACTTCAACCACCACCAAGGTAACATGGACATCAGCAGGACTAGCTGGAATTGATGCAACTCATCCATTGTTTATGGTGGTTGAGTATTCAGGCCCAACAGCGTGTGCAAATAATATTAAGGTGATACAAATTTTGCCTAAAGTTGCGTTTACTGTTGATATTACGAACATGTCTCATGGAGCAACACCGGCTTCATTAGCCTATGGCACAGCAGAAAGTCAATGTTATGATAATGTGGGCTCGGCTTCATTTAATGCAGTTTCCGGAAAGGTAGATATTGACTATGGAACTAATGTGCTTTTCTACGAAGTGATTGGTGCTAATTTTACGGGTACATACAAACCAACATTAAAGCTGTCCGGATTGCAGGGAACTCAAACAGCTACTATTGATTGGGGTTATGCCGCCGGCACTATTGCAACCAACCTTGTTACAGACGTTGTTGCTGCTCCTAGTGTTACTACTCCTCAGTTTATAGTTGTGACTTCAGAAGCTACAACAAATGACGGAGTATCTATCTATGTAAAAGTAACCGTTAAAAACCACGGATGGGAAGGCCTTGCGAATGACAATATCACTCTGGCTGTTGAAGCGGTTGATGGTACAGTTGCTGCAAATAAAGATGTTGATACTGATTGTACAACCATTTCCGATTTTGGTGACTTGGCGATTCAAACACTCAACATGAGACCGACTGTAACGACAAGCCCGGCATCTTTGGTTCAAATCCCATAATGAGTTGATGCCTTCAGAATTGATTTTGCTTTTTCATAAACCTCATACCCTCTCCGCACGGGCCCAAGCCTGTCCGGAGAGGGAGCCGGGTGAATGAAAAAATTTAAAACGATGAATGAGAAGCAAATTTCGGATGTCATCATAGGATGCGCCATCGAAGTGCATAAGACACTGGGAAGAGGTCAACCCGATATTATTTATCGGGAGTGCTTATTCCATGAATTGGCGGATGTCGGGATGAAGGTTCGTAAGGAAAAACCTTTATCGGTCTCCTATGAGGATGTGAAGATGGATTTTAACTCAAGAATGGGCCTGGTGGTCGAGGATAAGGTAATCGTAGAATTAAAATCAGTTGAGACAATGAATGATGTGCATATCGCTCAGGCATTGTCCTATCTGAAATTATCCGACTTCAAAACAGGACTACTAATTAATTTCAATGTAAGACAGTTAAGAGATGGAATCAGAAAATACGGCTAAATGCAGAAATGGCCCATACCGTGGCCACGCCAGAGGGGATCCGCCATTGCTGTACAATGCGCGAGGTGATCCTGCTTTGATGCACAAGGCGCGGGGAGACCCCGGAATATACCGGCATGCAAGGGATAATCCAACATGCAAAAAGCTATTAATCAAGCTATTAATCGACATGAAAAAGTTGAAAGGGGAGTGGTATGGATGAATGGTCAATGAGAAAAATGGACAATTAAACAATGATCAATGTACAATGGAAAATAATCAATGATGCAATTGAACATTGAACATTAAAAAATTGAACATTATCACGTGATCAGTGGACAATGGTAAATGAGAAAAATGGACAATTAAACAATGATCAATGTACAATGGAAAATAATTAATGATGCAATTGAACATTGAACATTAAAAAATTGAACATTATCACGTGATCAGT
>JBAXOA010000218.1:0-3892 GCA_037133495.1 Mariniphaga sp.
GCCACATCTTCGCTTAGCTCAATATTAAGCTGATTCTGATATTCTTCACTCATAGCTTCTGATTAATAATCTTCGTCTTCAGCAACATCAATATCTGAATTTTTCGAATCGATCAAACGATCGTATTCATCACGCGAACCAACCACAATATTTTTAAACATTGGGTTACCTGTTCCCGCAGGAATAAGATGGCCACAGATGACGTTTTCTTTCAAACCTTCGAGGTTATCGACTTTGCCGTTGATAGCAGCTTCATTCAGAACCTTTGTTGTTTCCTGGAACGATGCGGCTGACATCCATGAACGAGTCTGGAGAGATGCACGTGTGATCCCCTGCAATACCTGACTTGAAGTAGCAGGAACGGCATCACGGGCCTCAACGGTTTTCTTATCTCTGCGTTTGAGTAAAGAGTTTTCGTCTCTCAACCGGCGTGCAGAAATGATCATACCCGGTGTTAATGATTCAGAATCTCCTGCGTCAAGGATAATTTTCTTTGCAAAGACCCAGTCATTCTGAGTGGTGAAATCACCTTTGTCAACAACCTGTTTTTCAAGGAATATTGTATCACCGGCATCTTCAATCTCCACTTTACGCATCATCTGACGAACAATTACTTCGAAGTGCTTGTCATTGATTTTCACACCCTGCATGCGATAAACGTCCTGAACTTCATTCACAATGTATTCCTGAACTTTTGTAGGACCTTTGATTGCAAGGATATCGGATGGAGTAATAGCGCCATCTGAAAGGGCTATACCTGCACGAACGTAATCACTTTCCTGAACCAGAATCTGACGCGATAATGGCACGAGGTATTTTTTGATTTCGCCCGACCGGGATGTGATCACCACTTCGCGATTACCACGTTTAATTTTTCCGAGGGAAACTTCACCATCGATTTCAGAGACAACAGCCGGATTGGATGGATTACGTGCCTCGAAAAGTTCCGTTACACGAGGTAAACCACCGGTGATATCACCAGCTTTACCCGAGGCACGAGGAATCTTCACCAATACTTCACCACTTTTAACCATCTGACCGTTCTCAACACTTAAGTGACCGCCAACGGGAAGGTTGTAAGAACGAATTTCTTCGTCGTTCTCATTAACAATCTGGAGTGTCGGATTTTTAGTTTTATCACGGGTTTCGATGATCACCTTCTCTTTGTAACCGGTTTGTTCGTCAGATTCTTCACGGCAGGTTACGCCATCAATCAAATCACTGTACGAAACACGTCCATTGAATTCATTGACAATAACACCGTTATAAGGATCCCATTCGCAAATTATTGTATCTTTTTTAATATCGGCACCATTTTTAACAAACAATTTAGACCCATAAGGCATACTGTGCGTTGACAATGTTATTCCGGTATTTTTATCGATAATTTTAAGTTCAGCAAGACGGCTGACAACGATATCAACTGAATCGCCTTTTTCGTCCAGCCATATAACAGAACGTAATTCCTCAATTTCAGCAATACCATCGTAGCGAGCCACAACAGTCGACTGAGTTGATACGTTTCCTGCAATACCCCCGACGTGGAAGGTACGCAAGGTAAGCTGAGTTCCAGGTTCCCCAATAGACTGTGCGGAAATTACACCGACAGCTTCACCCATCTGAATCATTTTTGCGGTAGCCAGATTTCGTCCATAGCACTTGGCACAGACGCCGTTTTCGGCTTCACAAGTCAATACTGACCTGATTTCGACACGCTCGATTGGAGAATTTTCAATAATATCAGCCAAATCTTCGATGATCTCTTCGCCTGAACTAACGATAAGTTTGCCTGTAAGCGGATGATAGATATCGTGAACGGTGGTACGACCCAAAATTCGTTCAGATAATGAAGCAACCACTTCTTCGTTATTCTTTAATGCTGTTGCGATCAGTCCGCGCAGCGTACCGCAATCTTCCTGATTGATAATTACATCCTGTGCAACATCAACCAGACGACGGGTGAGATAACCAGCATCCGCAGTTTTAAGTGCAGTATCGGCAAGACCTTTACGAGCTCCGTGAGTTGAAATAAAGTACTCCAAAACTGAAAGACCTTCTTTAAAGTTCGCTAAAATTGGGTTTTCAATAATCTGGGAACCGGTTGATCCTGACTTTTGAGGTTTTGCCATCAAACCACGCATACCGCAAAGCTGACGAATCTGCTCTTTGGATCCACGGGCACCGGAATCAAGCATCATATAAACAGAGTTAAACCCTTGTTTATCGGTACTGATGGTTTTCATAACACTCTGTGTCAGCTTGGCGTTCACATGTGTCCAGATATCGATTACTCCATTGTATCTTTCATTGTTGGTAATGAATCCCATGTTATAGTTATTCAAAACCTCCTCAACTTCAGCAAATCCTTCCGCTACCATTTCGGCTTTCACATCAGGAATAATTACATCATCAAGGTTAAAAGAAAGACCGCCACGATAAGCCATTTTATAACCCAGGTCTTTGATATCATCGAGGAACTGTGCTGTAGTGGCATTATTTGTTCTTTTAAGAATATCAGCGATGATATCCCTTAAAGCCTTCTTGGTCAATATCTTATTTATATAACCGGCTGCACTTGGAACATATTCATTAAACAGAATACGACCTAATGTAGTCTCGATCATCATCGTTTTAAGTTCTCCTTTTTCATCAAAATCCTGAGATCTGACGTTTACGATAGCGTGCATATCCACCTGACCTTCGTTGTAAGCGATAATTGCCTCTTCAGGAGAATAGAACGACAATCCTTCACCTTTGGCATCCTTGCGGGCCTTTGTCATATAGTACAATCCAAGAACCATGTCCTGCGAAGGAACAGTGATTGGTGCTCCATTGGCAGGGTTAAGAAGATTGTGAGACGAAAGCATCAAAACCTGAGCTTCGAGAATTGCAGCATTTCCGAGTGGAAGATGAACAGCCATCTGGTCACCGTCGAAGTCGGCGTTGAAACCGGTACAAACCAACGGATGGAGACGGATTGCCTTGCCTTCAACTAAAACAGGCTGAAATGACTGGATTGATAAACGGTGAAGCGTTGGTGCACGGTTAAGTAAAACCGGATGCCCTTTCATCACATTTTCCAGAATATCCCAAACTACAGGATCCTTACGGTCAACAATTTTCTTGGCAGACTTAACAGTTTTCACAATTCCCCGCTCAATCAGTTTCCTGATTACAAAAGGTTTGTAAAGTTCAGCAGCCATATCTTTAGGAATACCGCATTCGTGCAATTTCAAGTGAGGACCGACGACAATTACCGAACGAGCGGAATAATCGACACGTTTTCCCAGCAAGTTCTGACGGAAACGACCTTGTTTTCCCTTTAAAGAATCGGAAAGAGATTTTAAAGGACGGTTATTATCCGTTTTTACAGCATTTGATTTCCTGCTATTATCAAATAATGAATCAACAGCTTCCTGTAACATACGTTTCTCGTTGCGGAGAATTACTTCAGGAGCTTTGATTTCAATCAATCTTTTTAAGCGGTTGTTGCGGATAATTACTCTGCGATAGAGGTCATTTAAATCCGAAGTTGCAAAACGGCCGCCATCCAATGGAACCAAAGGACGTAAGTCTGGAGGAATAACCGGAACAACTTTTACAATCATCCATTCGGGTTGATTTCGCCCTTTTGATGCACGGAATGCCTCAACAACGTTAAGGCGTTTAAGTGCCTCATTTTTACGCTGCTGCGATGTTTCGTTTCCTGCTTTATGCCTTAAATCATAGGAAAGTTCATCTAATTCAAGTCTTTCCAATAATTTATGAAGTGCAATTGCACCCATATCGGCAATGAATTTATCAGGATGTTCATCGTCTAACTGCTGATTTTCTTTAGGTAAGGATTCAAGAATATCGATATACTCCTCTTCCGTCAGAAAATCGAGGTATT
>JBAXOA010000219.1:0-3874 GCA_037133495.1 Mariniphaga sp.
TACTCGTCAGGTAAATCTTTAAGCTGGGCGCGACTGAAAACAGGTCCGTCCTTGCAAACGAAAACCTTGCCCACATTGCAGCGTCCGCATTTACCTAGTCCGCATTTCATACGGTTTTCGAGGGTGGTAAATACCTGCTCATCCTTAAATCCGTACTTTTCGAGTACAGGAAAGGTAAATTTTATCATCACCGGGGGACCACAAACAATGGCAATCGTATTTTCACTTACTGGTTTCATGCGATCGAGAATGGTAGGCACAAAGCCAATATCCCCTTTCCAGTCAGGAGTTTCACCACCCGGATCCACGGTAGTAACGAGGTTAACATCTGGTCTTTCCTTCCATTCAGCCAGTTCGTTCTTATACACCAGGTCGGCCACGGTTCTGGCTCCGTAAAGAATAGAAATATCCTTAAACTGATCCCTTTGGTCGAGGCACGACCAGATAACGCTGCGCATAGGCGGTAATGCAATACCTCCGGCGATAAAAAGCAGGTTTTTCCCTTTCCAGTCATTGATAGGAAAAACATTTCCGTAAGGTCCGCGGAACCCAATAGTATCGCCTTCATTCAGGCTGGCCAGTTCGGTGGTAACCCGTCCGGCTTCCCTGAAAGTGCATTCAATATATCCTTTCCGGGTCGAGGGAGACGCAACACAAAAGGTAACTTCACCTTCTCCGAAAACGGAATATTCTCCGAACTGCCCCGTTTGAAAGGAGAAATTATTCCCCTCCTCTTCGTTGGTAAACTTCAACCTGAATGTTTTGACCATGGGTGCCTCCTCGGTGATCTTTTCGATCTCCATCAGGTAAGGCTGGTAAATATTCTGTTGCTCCATAGTATGTTGTATGCTGGGTTATTTTTTTAAAATTTATGCTTTGATAGGGAGAGGTGGGATGTGGGATGTGGGATGTGGGATGTGGGATGTCGGATGTATGAAGTTGGAGAATTTATGAATTGTGATTCATTGAAAAACAAAATTCACCTTCTCATCTTCAAATCAGACTAATCGAAGTCAAATGCTCCTTAATATTCATATCCACCGGGCAGGCTCTCGAACAGCGTCCACAGCCTTCACATCCGACAACATGAAGCTGTTCGGGCATATAGGCAAACTTGTGCATGATACGCTGCCTCCAGCGCTGGCTTTGCACCTCACGCGGATTGTGACCGGAAGTATGCAGGGTAAACAAGGAGAATCCACATGAATCCCAAAGCCTCAGCCTGACTCCATTTTTTGTATTCTGCTCATCCTGGAAATCGAAACAGGCACAGGTAGGACAAACAAAGGCACAAGCCCCGCATCCTATACATCGGAGTGATTGTTCGAGCCAGAGTGTAGCATTTCCAAATGAAGCAGTTGTTTTTTCAACAACCGAATCCATGTTAAAAGCTACTTTAACATCGGCCAGAAACTTACTTTTATCAATACTGCCTGCTGCGTTGCTTAAGAGATCGGCAAAAAGCAGGCTTAGCTGAGCTCCTTTTTCGCTAAGGATTTCAACCAGAATTTCATCTTTACTGATGCCTGTAAATTGCAGATCACTACCGGCTGTATTGCCCGGCCCCCCTCCTACCGAAGTACAGAAACAGTACTCATCGGCTGTGGGACAGGAAAAAGAAATAATGGTGGTTTTCTCTTTTTTCTTCAGGTAAAACTGATCGGCAGGTGCTTCTCCGAAAATGGCATCTAACGACTTGAAACCCGAAGCATCACAAGGACGTACCCCAAAAAGGACAGTATCTTTACAGGCTTCCGGATCAACCGGATATTGAATGACTCCCGATTTCCCGAGAGTGTATCGGATTACTTTTTCTACTTTGGGAAAAGCCGCCTTTTTGGCCGACTGCGTCGAGAGCAGCACATCCAGCGCAATGGCATCAAGCGATTCGACCAGTTCGATCTCAACCACCTTGCCTTTACGAACCGGTGCCAGTACCGGGTATCCATTCGAACGGAACCTCTCGATCAGTTTCGAAAGGTCGCTGTATTTCAGTATTTTTAGTTCTTTCTCCATGGGTCAGATAATGAAGTTCTCCTTATCATCGGGTTTATAGGTTGACAGAGCGTAAACCGCATCGGCCTTCATTCCGGCTGTGGCACCAAAGTCAGTTTTAATAGGACTGATCAGTTGATAGGTTAGCAGGTTGAGTGGGATATCCATCGGGCAAGCACTGGCACATTCGCCGCAGTTTACACAGCGTCCGGCTAAATGCATGGCACGCATCAGATGGTAATCGAGGTTACCGCGTTCATGGCTGGCAACCGGAATCCACTGGGGCTGGTTCACATCAGTAGTACAGCGATGGCAATAGCACATGGGGCATGCAGCCCGGCAGGCATAGCATTTAATACATTTCTCAAATTCCTTATTCCAGAATGTCCAGCGGTCCGATACCGTCATGGCTTCCAGTTTAGCGATGCGCTCCTGTTCATCGGAAGTTATTCCGGTTTCGGTGGTAAGCAAATACTCTTCAATAGAATGAAAATCATTGAATTCCGTAATTGAACCGTCAGGATTTGCAAATAAAACCAAAACTTCTCCGTCCTTGATCTGGAATTCCGAGGCAAGCTGCATGATGCTGCGCAGGGCGGCACCATTGGCAAATATTCCCAGCTTGCCAAGATGTTTCACCTCATGTTTCAACAGGTAACCGGCCAGGTTCTGAGTGCAGGAAGCATCAAAAACCAGGTTTGCGGCCTGTTCGGCATTACGGGCAAAAATAGCCCTGATACGGCCGGCTGAACCTTTTCCGTAACCGATAAAAACGTCGATGGTTTTATCAGTGAGTAACTGTTTTACTTTTTTTATCATTTCATCCATTGCTGGCCCCCTCCTCATTGAATAAAGTGGAAACGGCAATCTTATTATAATTTTCGTAAGGTCCCAGTTCCTTTATTTTTTTTGTGCAATTATTCACCACATCGGCCCATTTAAAGCCTTCGGCAGCCGAAACCCAGCTAAACTGAATACGTTCGGTATCAATGCCTGTAAAATTCAAGAGGTTGCGAAATACGATCCAACGACGCCTTGCATGAAAATTACCAGTACTGTAATGACAATCATTCGGATGGCAGCCCGAGACAATGATTCCGTCGGCTCCGTTCTCGAATGCCTTCATAAGGATCATAAAATCAATACGACCGGTACATGGGAATCGGATGATCTTCACATTGGCCGCATACTTAATACGGCTCGTCCCAGTAAGGTCGGCGCCGGCGTAAGTACACCAGTTGCATACAAATGCCACGATTTTTGGTTCAAAGTCCTGCATTTTTTAAGCTATTAATCGTTTAACAAAGCCATAATTTCGGTGTAAACCTGCTGGTTCGAGTAACCGTGTATGTCGATTGCCTTGGTACGGCAAAGTGCCACACAGGTACCACAACCCTGGCAGAGTCCTTCATTTACGCGGGCCAGCGTCTTAATCACTTCCCCGCTCCTGCTCTTGATTTCTTCGCGTTCAATAGCCTGATACGGACACACACTCTGACACAGGAAACAACCCACGCAGGCCGAATATACCGGTGCTGCCTGACGGTTGACCAAAGCCACAAGCGGATCGCGGGTGAGCTCGTCATTACTGAACAAGGCTGCTACTTTTACGGCTGCTCCCGAGGCGGCGGCAACCGATTCAGGAATATCCTTCGGAGCCTGACAGGCGCCGGCAAGGAAAATACCTGCGGTGTTGGTTTCAACAGGTTTCAGTTTCGGATGAGCTTCCGCAAAGAACTTATAGGAGTCGTACGAAATGTGTACAGTTTGGGCCAGTTCTTCAGCACCTTTATTTGCTACTCCGGCTGTTGCCAGAACTACCATATCGGCTTCTATCTCAATAGGAATGCCGCCCATAAGGGTATCAGCACCCTTAACG
>JBAXOA010000220.1:0-3846 GCA_037133495.1 Mariniphaga sp.
TCCGGGATTTGAATAATATGCAAAATGCCCCTCGTTTGCAACGAGGGGTACGCTGGCGGTCGTTTGCAACGACTTGATATAATGCTGATACGGCAATAAAATAGTTGTTCTTAGTTTAAATTATTCGGGATCTCAATTGAGTTACAAACTCCAAACCATTAACCCCTCGTTGCAAACGAGGGGTATTTCCGGGATTTGAATAATATGCAAAATGCCCCTCGTTTGCAACGAGGGGTACGCTGTAAGTCGTTTGCAACGACTTGATATAATGCTGATACGGCAATAAAATAGTTGCTCTTATTCTAAATTATTCGGGATCTCAATTGAGTTACAAACTCGAAACCATTAACCCCTCGTTGCAAACGAGGGGTATTTCGTGCAAACGGGGGTATTTCTGACACAGAAAATATTTTAACTATTTTTATAGTTAATATTTTCAAAAACACTTGCATGACTATAAATATAGTCGTATATTTGTGATGAAGGATTGAGACTAAAAACAACAACAATGCAATTAACAAAAGCAGAAGAACAGGTGATGCAGATCCTGTGGGAGATGGGTGAAGGATTGGTCAAGGACGTCCGCGACCGGTTCGATGAGCCTAAACCTGCGCGGAATACGGTTTCAACTGTGATCAGGGTACTGGAGAAGAAAGGTTTTGTCGGGCACAAAGATTATGGGAAGGTATTCGTCTATTATCCGTTAGTGATGAAGAATGAATATTCAGGCAAACAGCTTTTCGGATTGATTAACGATTATTTCAATAATTCGTTTCCCGCAATGGCATCCTATTTTGTCCGTGAGAAGGACCTGTCAATCAAAGACCTCGAACAATTACTCGAGGATACGAAAATAGAGTTGGAAAAACGTACTAAAACAGCCTAAAAAATGGAAGCTTTTGGAATTTATCTTTTAAAATCGGCGGTCTGGCTGACCGGCTTTGCAATTGTGTTCCTGACAGTTTTGCGCAATGAACGGTATTTCCGGTTGAACCGGATTTATCTTCTTTCAGGGATTGTCGCTTCCATAATTTTTCCTTTTTATACCTGGCACTATGCTGTGCTCATTCCTTCATCAACCGGAAATATTACAATTTCAGGTTTATCGGCGAAGCTTATTTCCACTTCAGCCGTTGATTTTCCATTTTACTGGTGGCTTTATGTGACAGGAATGGGGTGGCTGGCTTTCCGGTTGATCTGGCAAACAGTCAGGGTCATCCGTAAATTGCAGCATGCCGGCTATGAAGTTAACGGACCGGTAAAATTGGTTCGTACCTCCGAATATGCTGCTTCGTTTTCATTTTTCTCTTACGTTTTTGTCAATCCTTCAACGTCTGATGTTGAAACGAAAGAGATCGTGAACCACGAAAGTGAGCACATAAAGCAACGGCACTGGTTCGATCTTCTGCTGGTCGAGATTCTCTGTATGTTGCAGTGGTTTAATCCGTTCGTGTGGATATATGCCCGTCAAATCCGTCAGAATCACGAATATCTTGCTGATGAGAAGGCACTGCAGAATACCTCGGATCCTGCCATTTATCAGGCTACACTCCTTAACCAGCTCCTTGGGGCCCCGGTGATCAGTCTGGCCAATTCGTTTAGTTATTCACTCAACAAAAAAAGATTTAAAATGATGAAAAAGACTATAGATTCTCCGTTTAGAAAACTAAAATTACTCTTTGCATTGCCTTTGATTGTTTTTGTTTTCTACGCTTTCGCGAAACCTGAGTATGTTTCTGCTTTTAAGGCCGACCAGACTGCCAGTTCTATACTAAAGGAGAACGACAAGACGGTAAAGGGTACAGTAGTTAATGCTGACAGTAAACCGCTGTCAGGTACTTCGGTGATTTTAATGGGCTCAACAATGGGAGCGGTCACCGATAAAAACGGAAGCTTTAAATTAAAGGGTGTACCGGAAGATGGGAAACTGGTATTTTCATTTGTCGGCCAAAAATCTGTCATATTGAGTCCGGAATTTGATAAGAATATGGTTGTTAAGATGGAACCAGCTACAATTTTGCTTGACAAGGTTACTTTTCATGACGCTACAGAAAAGCCGGTGAAGTTCAATTCAATGAATTCGGATAATCCACCTTTGATTTTCCTTGATGGACTGATGATCGATAAAGCCAGGATGGATGCGATTAATCCTAATGATATACAGTCAATCAGTGTTATAAAGGATAAATCAGCTACCGCTGTATATGGTGAGAAAGCTAAATATGGGGTGATTTTAATTGTTTTAAAAAAGAATTCTTCTGGATTGAAAGATGCCAATCGTAATGCAAATATTACTTATGTTGATCATTTTGATCCCCTGCATCCGCCACTTTATGTGATGGATGGTAGAATAACTGAGAAAACTCTGGTAGAAAAAGTATTGGCCGATGGTGTCGAGTCTGTTACCATCTTAAAAGACAAAAATGCAACTGATAAGTATGGCGACAAAGGGAAATATGGCGTAATTGAAATGACCACAAAAGAAAAGGAAGGTGCCACTATCACCCTTGCAACCTTCAAAAAAGAGGGAAATCCTGACTATTTCGCCAAAGAAAGATCGGGTGCTGCAGTCGATAAGGAATTTGCTGCCAGTATGAAAAAGACGATATCCAAAGATGCTCCCCAGAAAAAGGAAGTTTTTACGGTAGTTGAGGAGATGCCTCAGTTTCCCGGAGGGACGGAGGCTATGATGAAGTTTATTGGAGGAAATGTGAAATATCCTGATCAGGCAAAGAAAGATAATGTACAGGGAAAGGTATTTGTTAGTTTCGTGATCAAAAGTAGTGGGAAAGTAGGAGATGTAAAGATTGCCCGCAGTGTTGATCCGCTTCTGGATGCCGAGGCAGCGCGGGTGATTGGTTCAATGCCTGACTGGAAACCCGGCAAACAACACGGTGAAGCTGTAGATGTTGCCTATACGATTCCAATACAATTTGCCCTTGACGGAGAACAAACTAAAACGGAAGGGAAGAATACATTTAAGGAAGTTGAAGAGATGCCTCAATACATTGGGGGTCCGGAGGCTATGATGACGTTTATAGGCGTAAACGTCAAATATCCGGAACAGGCAAAAACCGATAAGGTTCAGGGAAAGGTGTTTGTAAGTTTTGTAGTAAGCAGTAATGGCAAAGTAGAAAACGTAAAAATTGCAAGAGGTGTTGATTCGATGCTTGATGCGGAAGCAATGCGTGTGATCAGTTTAATGCCCGACTGGAAACCCGGTAAACAAGGTGGTAAAGCTGTGAAAGTGGCGTTTACCGTTCCGATTCAATTCAGGCTTCAATAAATTTGATACCTAGGGCAGCAGTGAAGGGGTGAATGTTCAAATCATGGACATTCACCCCTTCACTCATTCTTGTTGCGGTTTTAATTTTCTATTATTTTCGAATCAAATTTGTATTTGGTAGCAATATTTGTTACTTTTGCTTAAATAAAAATGAAAACACTTAAGGTAATTGTAAGCAAGGCAGGCACAGGAGTGTCAGCTCATTTACCCGAAGTTGATGGATATGTTATTGCCCGCGATTCAATCGAAAAGCTTAAACGTGATTTATTGGCAGGTGTTTCCTTTCACATCGAGGGGTTATATGAGGAGGAGCGGGCTGAATGGATGAATGAGACCTATACTTTTGAATATGTTTTTCAAGATATTCCGACACTCCTTGAGGGTTATAACGGACTAATAAATCAAACAAGCCTTGCCAGGATTTCGGGAATCAATGAAAGCCTTATGCGACAATACGTAGCAGGAATTAAAAAGCCAAACCGAAAGGTGACTGAGCGGATTGAATCCGGTTTAAAAAAATATGCGGAAGAATTAAGGAATATTTCATTTGCTTAACCTGA
>JBAXOA010000221.1:0-3636 GCA_037133495.1 Mariniphaga sp.
CAACAGATGAATTTGCAGGAAATTTTCTTGAGAGTTCCTGAGCTTTAGCAAATGACGATACCGGTTTTTCTTTTGTCCCGGTATTATTGTCTTTTCCCAGAGTGGACACATAAATTTTTTGTCCCCGGACAGATGATGAAAATAGGACTATGAATAAGATCAA
Source organism: Mariniphaga sp. (assembly GCA_037133495.1). Lineage (GTDB taxonomy): Bacteria > Bacteroidota > Bacteroidia > Bacteroidales > Prolixibacteraceae > JAAFHB01. The sequence continues at coordinate 164 of JBAXOA010000221.1, forward strand.
AAAAAATTGTTTAGGCATTTTAAGGCTCATTTAAATTTTGTGTAATTTTCGGTTATTAAATAAAGATATAAAAATAGCTTTATTTCGATTCATGACATTTAAGGGAGGTAATAATTAAACTATTTTACCGGATTGAAGTCAAAAGAATTCCGTACCAGTAATCTTTAAATTTCAAATTATAAGTTCAACAAATAAATGAAATTAACAATGAAAAAGTCGAGCACACAAATTGTCATTCCAGTCTGTTATTTTTTAGTTTTCATCTTATTATCAACTGGTAAGGTTCTGGCACAGGATGCCGCTGCTTTCACTCACAACTGGCCTCAATGGCGTGGATTGCATAATTCAGGCTCAGTATCGGCAGGTAACACTCCCGCTGAGTTCAGCGAAACAAAAAATTTAAAATGGAAATTGGAAATCCCCGGAAAGGGCCATGCCACACCAATTGTTTGGGGAAACCAGATCATTATTCAAACCGCTGTTGCAACAGATAAAAAAGCTGAAAAAACAGCTGCTGCTGAACCGAAAGCAAATCCGATGGCCTCAGGTCAGACTGAGTTTATTCACCAGTTTAAGGTGATCTCCGTCGATAAAACTACCGGGAAAATAACTTGGCAAACGGTTGTAAAAGAAGAATTGCCGTTGGAGCGGACGCATGAACTGGGAAGCTGGGCTTCCAATTCACCTTGTACTGACGGAGAAAATATCTTTGCCTTTTTTGGTTCAAGAGGGTTATACTGTCTTGATTTTAAGGGAAATGTAAAATGGGAACATAATTTTGGGCAGATGGATATCGTAATGAGTTTTGGCGAAGGGAGTTCGCCTTCAATATCAAAAGATAAAATATTTGTCCAGTGGGATCATCAGGGAAAATCATTTCTGTATGCCATAAATAAAAAAACAGGTGAAGAAGTGTGGAAAATTGACAGAGAGGAGACCACATCCTGGGCAACTCCACTGGTCTTGGAACTGAACGGCACAACACAAGTTATTACCAGTGCTACAAATAAGGTGAGAAGTTACAATGCCGAAACCGGAGATTTGATCTGGGAATGTACGGGTATGACGCGCAACGTAATCCCAAATCCGGTTTATGCGGACGGAATTCTGTACCTGATGAGCGGATATCGGGCAAATGCACTTAACGCTAATGATCTGGCCAATGCAAAAGGCGATATTACAGGAAGCAAAGCAATACTCTGGGAATATAATCAGGATACACCCTATACTCCCAGTCCAATGTTGATGAATGGAAAGTTGTATTTTCTTAAAGCAAACAACGGGATTATGACTTGTCTTGATGCCAAAGACGGAAAAGTTTTGTACAGCAACCAAAAGCTTGACGGGATAACCAATATTTTTTCTTCCCCAACAGGCAATAGAGATAAAATTTATATTGCAGGACAAGGAGTAGTTGATGTTGTGAAGGCTGGTAACGATTTTGTATTGCTGTCTAAAAACATACTGGATGACACCTTTCACGCATCACCTGTTATCGTCGGAAACGACCTGCTTTTAAGAGGTTTTAAGTATTTGTATTGTATCTCTGAAGATAAGTGAACTACTTATTTACACGGATTTCATTAAATATTTTGAAACTGTGTTTGGTATTATAAATCAGAATGTTTACTTTTGCACTCCAATTGTTCGCGATGGCATTAAAAGTGGAGATGTAGGTTTCCCGCCAGCCGGACCAAAATAAATAAATTGTAATTAATGTACGCAATTGTAGAAATCGCCGGACAACAGTTTAAGGTTGAGAAAGAAAGAAAGGTTTACGTACACCGTCTTCCTCAGGAAGTGGGTGCGGATGTAACATTTGAAAAAGTTTTACTAATTGACAATGAAGGTGCTATCAGTATTGGCACTCCTGTTGTTGAGGGTGCAAAAGTTACCGCAACGGTGCTTAAACACCTCAAGGGTGACAAAGTGATCGTCTTCAAAAAGAAACGCCGCAAGGGTTACAAGAAGAAAAACGGTCACCGTCAATACTTCACACAGATTCAAATTACTGAAATTTTAGCTTAAATTTTTAAAAAGATTATCCATGGCACATAAAAAAGGAGCGGGTAGTTCGAAGAACGGCCGCGAATCGGAAAGCAAACGTCTTGGCGTAAAGATTTATGGCGGACAAGCTGCTATTGCTGGTAATATCCTTATTCGTCAGCGCGGAACTTTACACCATCCTGGAGCAAACGTAGGAATTGGCAGAGACCATACTTTGTTTGCATTAATCGATGGTACCGTTGAATTCCAGAAGAAAAGGAATGATAAATCATACGTTTCTGTACTCCCATTCAAATCAGTAGAGTAAATCCGGATTTGAGAACACGATATTAATCTCCTGTTTTGTTACATTGGTAATAAAGCAGGAGATTTTTTATTTGTACTTTTGTTTCAATTACAAAAGTGTGATGAAATTGAAAGATATCCTTAACTGAATGGCATTACCCCTAGCGGTTGAAATCCTGAATCTGATTCTGTTTTCCATCCATTTGAAAATCCCGGACAGGTTTCATGATTTATTTTAATATAGTGGCTGCGCAGTTATTGCAAAGACAAAATTTAAGACTTTAAGATATGTTGAATTTAAAATTCATCCAGGATAATCCTGAGTTGGTTATTGAACGGCTCGCTGTAAAACGATTTGATGCCCGTGCTATTGTTGAAAAGGTAATTGCCCTGTACATAAGGCGCAATGAAGTTCAAAACGAAGCCGAAACGCAAAAGGCTGAGATGAACCGCCTTTCGAAAGAGATCGGACAGCTGCTGAAAGACGGAAAAATTTCAGAAGCCAATTCGGCCAAAGAGAAGACTGTCGAACTCAAGGAGATGATTAAAAATTTTGATAGTGAGTTTGAGGTCATAGATTCAGAGCTTGCTCAACTTCAGGTGCTGCTCCCTAATCTTCCTTCTCCGCTTGTTCCTTCTGGAAAAGGGGCCGAAGATAATGAAATCGTCGCTACTGGAGGCGAAATGCCTGTTTTGCATGAAGGAGCTAAACCCCATTGGGAGTTGGCATCACAATACGATCTGATTGATTTTGAATTGGGCGTAAAAATTACAGGGGCAGGGTTCCCCGTCTATAAAGGGTTTGGCGCCAGAATTCAGCGTGCTTTGATCAATTTTTTTCTCGATCAGGCCCGCGACCACGGTTATCTCGAAGTTCAGCCACCTTACCTTGTTAACGAAGCTTCGGGATTTGGCACAGGACAGCTTCCCGACAAAGAGGGCCAAATGTATCACGACAGCACCGACAACCTGTATCTTATTCCAACTGCCGAAGTACCGGTGACCAATATTTTCCGTGATGTAATTGTGGAGGAGAAAGATCTGCCTGTCAAAACAACTGCCTATTCGGCGTGTTTTCGCAGGGAAGCCGGCTCGTATGGCAAGGATGTTCGGGGCTTGAACCGCTTGCACCAGTTCGATAAAGTGGAAGTCGTACAGGTAGCACATCCGGATAAATCATA